>CAZAQM010000171.1:0-4526 GCA_964487385.1 uncultured Dethiobacter sp. | reverse complement strand
GCAATCTTCTTAAAAAAATCTCAGTTACCTGCTTGGCATCGCACCGCTGCTTTTATTTAAGAAGTCGAGCGATAAACACCAACCCCTCTCATCTTTCAGTTATTAATATATAAGGAGTAAGAGTACTCTAAAAATACCAGCATGGGGCTAAAATGTCAATGGTTCTATCCATCTTAAGTTTGCCCGGTACTTCTATTGTTTTTTTTAGGCAGGTTGCTGCTGGATGATTTTCTGATATAATTGCCGTTAGACACCTGGCTGTTTTTCAGATCGGCGGCCCAAACCTTGCCAGGGAATTTTTGAGTGAAATACATTTCAGCAGGAGGGGGTATAATCCGGCTTGATCGGGAGGCATCTTAAAAAATGGAAGGATCTGAAGGAACGTTTTCACAGCACATTAGAAAAACAGGTCGTGGAAATAAAGGAAAAACCATATAAAGTTGCACTGGGATGCGCCCTGGGAATAGCCATAAACTTTATACCAACCCTGGGTATCGGCTTTCTTCTGGCTTTTCTGTTGGCCATGATCTTCAGGGTTAACCGGGCTAGTGCGGCTGTAACCAGCCTCGTTACCGGGCCTTTGGTTCCGCTGATGTATGCCCTCAACTTTGTGGTTGGCGGGCTCATTTTGACCCCGGTCCTGGGGGAGGAAAGCATCACGGATTTCATTATTCGCCAGTATTCCACGATCTTAAAACTGGGCAATATTGAGGATAAAATTTATGGTTTTTTAGAGCTTTTTGGCTCCACCTTCCTGGTGGGTGCGGCGGTAAACGCCTTTATTTTTGCGCTGGGCTTCTATTTCCTGGCCCTTTATCTGCTGGGAAAACACAAGAACTAAAACTATGGAAACAGCTGTTTAAAAAGGTATTGGGATAAAAAAAGAGAATTGTTTTTTGCAGGAGGTGATCTACTTTGGATTCCAAAGGTAAACCCATATCGGAAAAGGTACTCAAGCCTAAGTGCAAAATTTGGGTAGAAGTTGATAAAAGCGTTGTTTTTGGCGGTGGCAGATTGGCCCTTTTCCAGGCTATAGATGAGTGCGGCTCCATCAACCGGGCAGCGGCTAAACTCAGCATGTCCTACCGTGCAGCCTGGGGCAAGATAACGGCTACGGAAAAACACCTGGGGATCAAACTGGTGGATAAGTACGTAGGCGGCGCCCGCAGCGGTTCTGAGCTGACCCCCGAGGCCAGAAAGATAATGGATGCCTACCGCCAATTTAAAATGGAATCAATAAATGCCGTCGATGATCTTTTCGTCAAGTATTTTGGCGATATGGGGAAAAAAAGCACCCCTTAGTAAGCCGACTCACTAAGAAAAGTGCTTTAAAATAAGGCATGCACTACTTGCGAATTGTCCATTCAGCGCAGAGTTTATGTTTAAGATGTGCTATTGTTAACTAATTATGGCAACCGGGGCCGTCCCCATGGTGATGGCCCTCCTGGCCATGATCTTCGCAGCCGTGATTATGCCCGGGCTGCCCTTGCTGGCAGAGATCCGCCCCAGCGGTGAGATTACCCAAGAGGTAATCCCTGACGGCATCCTTGACGGATCCCGTAACACCGATAACGGTATAGATCCCCTGTTCGGCAAAAAGGTCCTGGGCCCTGGGCCCCATTCCACCGGCGATAACACAGTTGACACCCTTTTCACGCAGGTAACCGGGCAAAAAACCAGGCTGATGCCCCGGGCTGAGGCTGACAATATTGTTAACCTCCTTGCCATCCTCAATATCCACAAGGGTATAGGCCTGGCAACGGCCAAAATGCTGAGCTACATTTGTTCCCTCGGTGGCAACGGCTATTCTTCCTTGGGCGAGAAAAACCTCTTCCGGCAGCTGATCCCCCGAGGCACTTGGGCTTTCTGGAGCATTTGCCTCCCGGCCCGCTAGGACATTTCCTTTTTCAAATTCCGCTACCGCCTCTTCCAGGGTAATCTCCGGCAGGCGGTAAACCTTTATCCCGGAGCTCTCAATGAGGCCGGAAGCCTTGGGACCCAGTTCGCCCGTGAGCAGTACATCAGCCTTTTGTTCGATCACAAACTGGGCAGCCTTAATTCCCGCGCCGCTTCCTTCCATGCTGCCTGGATTAGGGGCAAACCTCCACTGCTTTGTTTCCGTATCATAAAGGGCAAAGAATTCACAGCGTCCAAAACGGGGATTGAGCAGTGCACCTTTGCTTTCTGCACCGGTGCTGATGATAATTTTCATCTGTCGATAAACCTCCTGTTTTATGATAACTTGCAGGATGAAAAAACAATTTAGGCCGGTTTCGCTTGCGCGGTTTCGGCTTTTCCCCCATTTCTTTGGGGCATATGTCCATTTGTCATCTATGATCATAAGCAAATAATGGGCATATGTCAACATTTATTTAAAAAAACATCCTGAAGGCTTTGCCTTGAAGGATCTTGATATTATCCGATAGCTTCGTTAAAAACAAGATCCTTCGCTGCGCTCAGGATGACTATTATAACTTTTATTCCCAAAACTCTAACGCAATTTAAAGCGCTGGATCTTTCCGGTTGAGCTCTTGGGCAGCTCATCCACAAATTCGATCTGGCGGGGGTGCTTAAACTTGGCCATTTTGTCTAGGGCCCATTGTTTCAATTCCTGGCGCAGCTCATCGGAAGGCTGGTACTTGTCGCGTAGAACGACATAGGCCTTGGGTTTGACCAGCTGATTGGCATCCATAAAGCCCACAACTGCACTTTCCAGTACAGCCGGATGCTCGCCAAGGCAGTTTTCCACCTCCAGCGGGGAAACCCAGATGCCGCCAACTTTGAGCATATCGTCAGATCTTCCGGCACACCAGTAATATCCTTCTTCATCGATATAATATTTATCCCCAGTGTTGATCCATTCTCCCTGCATGGTCTCCCGGGTCTTATCCCTTTTGCGCCAATATTGCTGGGCTGCGCTTTCCCCCTTTACCAGCAGGGTCCCGATATCTCCCTCGGGAACCTCCAAACCATCATCATCGACCAGTTTTAAATCATAACCGGGAACCGCTTTTCCAGTTGAACCAGGTTTGACATCGCCCGGGTGGTTGGTAAGGAAAATGTGCAGCATCTCTGTAGAGCCGATGCCATCAATAATATCCACGCCGAAACGTTTTTTAAAGCGGTGATAGAGATCTGCCGGCAAGGCCTCTCCGGCTGAAAAACAGATACGGACTGAGGACAGTTCATGCGGGCCGTTTGGATCAGGCTTTATCCCTTCCTGCTCATCCTGGCGGGCCTTATATTCCAGCATCTGTCCATACAGCGTGGGTATCCCGAAGAAGACTGTCGGCCGAAAGCGTTCGAGGTGTTGGAAAACGCCTTTAGGGGTGGGGGGATCGGGATTTAGGACAGCGGAAGCACCCATGGACATGGGCAGGAACATACCGTTTCCCAAGCCATAGGCAAAAAACAGGCGGGCAGCTGAAAAACAAATATCATCCTCGGTCAGCTGTAAAACTTTTCTGCCGAACGATTCCGCCGAAGCGACCATATCATACTGGGAGTGGACGGTCCCTTTGGGGGAACCGGTGGAGCCGGAGCTGTAGAGCCAGAAGGCTACGTCATCAGCGTTGGTCTCCACCGTTTTAAAGGTGGATGGCGCCCGTTTATAGCTTTGCTTGAAGGGAATGCAGACGCCGGATTCTTCGGAAACAATGATCAGATCCCGCAGATAGGGCAGATCGCCTTCAATTTGGTTGATGAGCGGCAGTAATTGTTCGGAGACGACGAGGGTTTTAGCCCGGCTGTCGTTGAGATAATACTCATAATCAGGCGGCGTCATCATCGTGTTGATGGGAATAGGCACAGCGCCCATTTTAATTGCGCCCCAGAAAACAGCATAAAATGCCGGCACATCCAGCATGAGAAGCATGAGCCGATCATCAATGCGCAGGCCGCGCTCCCGGAACGCATTTGCTGTTTTATTGGTCATTTTTTCCACGTCACTATAGGTATAATTGCGCTCCTCGGTGTAGATGGCTACTTTCTCGCCGCGCCCTTCCCGAATGTTCCGGTCAACAAAATAATCCGCTGCATTAAAATGCCCTTCCTTGATATTCAACATGCAAAATCCTCCCTGCAGATAATAGTACCTTATCTTTTAAATACCGGACTATTTTTATTGTATTATGGAAAGAATAAGCGGTCAAGACGGGCACTTAATCTTTAAAAATAGAGAAAACTATGAAGTATCTTTCACAGCCTTTCTGCGCCGAAGGATAAGCTGTAACCCATTGCTTCTGAAAAGTCTTTCAGGGGAAGATAAGTGCGTTCCTGGAAGAGGAGCGGGTAAAGCCCTGTGTTCACCGGTTTTCCATTTTTGTGGATGGAGTTTTGGCCCAGATGCATTTCCCATTCCCCCAGACGAACCTTGCCACTGCCCAGCCAGGAAAGGCCTTTGCCCAGGACCCCGGCCAGATCAGCGGCGCTGACATAAATTTCCTGCCCATCGATGATGGGCCTATGTTTAAAAAGCAGGTTTTTCCCATCGACGGCGATGTGCAGGTTTACATTATCATGGATGG
>CAZAQM010000170.1:0-4533 GCA_964487385.1 uncultured Dethiobacter sp. | reverse complement strand
TTTGCAGGTTGGGGATGGGATCGCGCGCATTTACGGCCTCAGGAAATGTATGTACAATGAGCTCCTGCTTTTCGAAAACGGCGTTTCAGGCATGGCCATGAACCTGGAGGAAGATAGCATTGGCTGCGTGTTGCTGGGAACCGATGAGGGTATTTATGAGGGGAGCGAGGTCAGAAGAACCCGCCAAACCGCCGGCGTCCCCGTAGGAAAGGCGCTCATTGGCAGGGTTGTCAACCCGCTGGGCGAGCCCCTTGATGGTAAAGGAGAAATTAAAACCAATAAGAAAAGGCCGGTGGAATTTCTTGCCCCCGGCGTAATAGATAGAAAATCTGTCAACAAGCCTTTGCAGACGGGAATCCTGGCCATCGATTCCATGATACCCATCGGCAGGGGACAGCGGGAGCTGATCATTGGCGACAGGCAGACCGGCAAGACAGCAATTGCCCTGGATACGATCATTAACCAAAAGGGCAAGGATGTCATCTGTATCTATGTGGCCATCGGTCAAAAAGCCTCCAATATCGCCAATATCGTCAATATCCTGGAGCGCTCCGGGGCCATGGATTACTCCATCATCGTCTCCTCCACGGCCAGCGATATGTCCACCCTGCAGTATCTGGCTCCTTATGCCGGCTGTGCCATGGCCGAGGAGCTGATGTACGATGGACACAAGGACGTGCTCATCGTCTATGACGATCTTTCCAAACATGCCGTAGCTTACCGGGAAATGGCCCTCTTGCTGAGGAGGCCCCCGGGCAGGGAGGCCTATCCCGGCGATGTTTTTTACCTGCATTCCCGGCTTCTGGAGAGGGCGGCCAAGCTGAGCGACGATCTCGGGGGGGGCTCCATCACGGCCCTGCCCATTATCGAGACCCAGGCAGGCGATCTTTCGGCTTATATTCCCACAAACGTCATCTCCATCACCGACGGCCAGATCTACCTGGAAACCGAGCTCTTTTTTTCCGGCCAGAGGCCTGCCATCAATATAGGCCTCTCCGTATCGAGGGTCGGGGGCGCAGCCCAGATTCCTGCCATAAAAAAAGTGGCCGCGCCGCTGAGGATCAATTTGGCACAATACAGAGAACTGGCCATCTTTGCCCAGTTTGGTTCCGATCTGGATAAAGCAACGCAGGAGATGCTCTCCCAGGGCGAGCGGCTTCTGGAAACCCTTAAACAGGCTCAGTACTCGCCTCTTGACACCATCGAGCAATTTATTATCCTCTACGCGGCCACGAGGAAATGTTTATTGGAAATTCCCATTAAAGATGTCATGAAGTTTAACAGCGAACTCTGCACCTTCTTCAAGGATAAGTACCCTGAGGTGGGAAAAACCATTGAATCCACGGGCGAACTTACACCTGAAGCCAGAGAAATACTGAGACGAGGCATTATAGAATTTAAAAACAAGAAGGTTAAACCGCTGGGGGATGACCCGGCTGAAAAATAAATTCCCTTTTAACCCCAAGGTGGTGGTGACCGTTGCCTAGCACACATGATATAAAATCTAGAATTAAAAGCATCAAGGATACCAGACAGATAACCAATGCTATGAAGCTCATTTCTTCAGCCAAGTTGAAAAAGGCACGGAAACAGCTGGAAGCCACCCTGCCATATTTTAATCAGGTTTGGGAAACGATCGGCGATATTCTCCTGCACCTGGGGCTGGAAAACAACCCTTTTTTTACCGGCGAGGGCGGGGGGGAAAGGCAGAAAAAAGCACTGCTCATCCTTTCGGGGGATAAAGGCCTGGCCGGCAGTTACAATCAGAACATTATCAAGCTGGCCGAAGAAAAGCTGGAAAAGAATCCACAGGCGATCCTTTTTGTGGCCGGCCATATCGGTAAAAGCTATCTGACAAAAAGGAACTACCGGGTCAGGGCGGAGTTCGATTACCCGGTTCAGAATCCCACGGTCTCCCGGGCCTGGGAAATTGCCAGAATTATTTACCTGGCATTCAGGGCGGGAGAGGTCGATGAGATATCTCTGATTTGCACCAAGCTGATCACGCCATTGAGGATGGAGACACAATTTCTCAAGCTCCTGCCCCTGGATCCGAAGTCGTTTAATATAGATATTCCATCCAGCAGCGGGCTGAGACAGTACATCCCCTTCGAGGAGATGATTTATGAGCCCTCCCACGATATCGTCCTGGACGTGCTGGTGAGGAAATATTTAAAGGGTATCATCTACGGAGCGCTGGTGGAGGCCTTTACCAGCGAACAGAGCGCCAGGATCGCTGCCATGGACAGCGCTACGACGAACGCGGACGATCTGCTGGAAAAACTGAATCTGGATTATAACAGCGCCAGGCAGGCAGCAATAACACAGGAACTTTCAGAAATAGTAGCCGGTGCGGAAGCACTAAAGTAAGCGCCCCAAGACAAGCATAAGCAAAAGGAACGGAGTAGATACGAGATGGCGGAAGGAATCGGTCATATCATACAGGTAATTGGCCCGGTTGTGGACATAAGATTTGAAGGCCATGAGCTGCCCCGCATAAATAATTGTATCGTCATCGAAAGGGACGGCGGCAGATTGGCGGTGGAAGCAGTCCAACACGTGGGCAACAGGACGGCAAGATGTATCGCCATGGCCTCCACCGACGGGCTGGTCAGGGGTATGGCAGCCAGGGATACGGGTGATGCTATCAGGGTTCCTGTGGGCAAGGAGGTTCTGGGCAGGGTTTTCAATGTGCTGGGGGAGACGATCGATAATGCCGGGGAGATAAAGTGTGAGGCCTATCATCCCATCCACCGAAATGCGCCTACCTTTGAAGAGCAGCTCCCGGCCACGGAAATTTTTGAAACAGGGATCAAGGTCGTGGATCTGCTTGCTCCTTACCCCAAGGGAGGCAAAATAGGCCTCTTTGGAGGGGCCGGCGTGGGCAAGACAGTGATTATCGAGGAGCTCATCAGGAACATCGCCACAGAACATGGCGGCTACTCCGTTTTTACCGGCGTGGGGGAAAGGAGCAGGGAGGGCAACGATCTCTGGAAGGAGATGCAGGAATCGGGCGTGCTCAAGAATACAGCCCTGGTTTTCGGACAGATGAACGAACCCCCCGGTTCGAGGATGAGGGTTGCTCTGACGGGACTGACCATGGCGGAATATTTCCGGGATGAATTAGGCCAGGATGTGCTGCTGTTCATCGACAATATTTTTCGCTTTATCCAGGCCGGCGCCGAGGTTTCGGCCCTCCTGGGAAGGGTTCCCTCTGCCGTGGGCTATCAGCCTACCCTGGCCACCGAGGTGGGCAAGTTGCAGGAAAGGATCACCTCCACCAAAAAGGGATCGATCACCTCGGTGCAGGCTATTTATGTGCCGGCGGACGACCTGACCGATCCGGCCCCGGCAACGACCTTTTCCCACCTGGATGCCACGACGGTGCTTTCCAGACAAATTGCCGAACAAGGAGTCTATCCTGCCGTAGACCCGCTGGATTCCACTTCGCGCATCCTCGATCCGCGGATTGTCGGAGAGGAGCACTATCAAACGGCACGCATGGTCCAGGAGATACTGCAAAGATATAAAGAGCTGCAGGATATCATTGCCATACTGGGCATGGACGAGCTAAGCGAGGAAGACAAGGCAACGGTCTACAGGGCCAGAAAAATTCAAAGATTCCTCTCCCAGCCATTTTTTGTGGCGGAAACTTTTACGGGGTATCAGGGGAAATATGTTCCTATCAAGGAAACGGTGAAGGGCTTCAAAGAAATAATAGAAGGAAAAATGGATGATATACCGGAAACGGCCTTTTATATGACTGGAACCATCGATGATGTCTATGAAAAGGCGAAAAATTCCTGAGCTAGCGGGGTATCTATGGAAAAAAGATTTAAGCTGGATATATTAACACCTACCGGAAAATTTTTTTCCGGCGAAAGCGAGATGGTCATCGCCAAAACTCCCAGGGGGGAAATCGGCGTTTTGAGCGGGCATCTGCCCATGGTCGCCGCTATCGCTCCGGGGCCAATGAAGATATTTGCCGGCGAAAAGCGCCTTAGAGCACTTCTTTCCGAAGGTTTCATGGCGGTAAGCCCTGAAAAAACTGTTGTACTCGTGGATACAGCCGAGTGGCCATCCGATACCAAAGATCCTGCTAAAACTGAATAGGGCCCCAATAGGGTCCAAGCTTTTTTTGTGTTTCACTTCCTGCCTTAAAACGCCTGCTAAAGATGCCGCTGCCATTTCAACTAGATATTTGCCAAGCCAAGGAAAAAAACGCAGGAATCTGTGTTTTTTTCTTGCCTCGTATTCAAGTTTTTATGGGGATGCAGCTGTGAAATAAATATCAAACGATTTTAAAAAATCAGGAAGAAGGATGGTGAAAAATGGAGATAAACAGCAGCCTGCCCTTTATTGCCGTGCTCATTCCTCTTGTTGGCGCTTTTGCTCTCCTATTTATCCCGGAGGAAGACGACAATACACGCAATACCATTGCCCTAGCAACCAGTTTAATTGCTGCCTTCTTCGCAACAAATGTCGTCATACAGGTAGCCTACGGAAAAATTGTCTCCTGTGCAGTATTAAATA
>CAZAQM010000169.1:0-4575 GCA_964487385.1 uncultured Dethiobacter sp. | reverse complement strand
AGCATTTCACAGAAAAGACAAAGGCCTGTGGAGGCCCCTGTTTCGAAACCTTTGTGATCTGCAAGCTGTCAATCGCGCCTACGGCAAGGCGCGCCATGTTATCCTCCGGAAGCGCCTTAAACATTGCAAACCAGGCCTCCATCCAGGCCCGGGCAATCTTTTCGTTGCTTCCCCAATCATCAACCGCTATTTCTTCTGTCTTTACGGATTCCTGTGCTGCATCAAGCGCGGCAAAATAGTCATCCTGGTTTTCAATTTCCGGCTGGGGGGTCCATGGCTCCGGTTCTGTGACCGCGATCGTTTCCATCATTTTAAGCAGCGTTGCAAATTGCTCCGGTGAAGATGAATAAGGCCACACATCGCCGCCTGCAAAACGATCTGCCATATCGCGGGTAAACTGCAGCGAGTATGGATTAACACTGTCGTCAAGCTCAAATGTAATATATTCAGCATTGCGTACCAATGAAAATATGACGATTGCATTCTTTCTGAACGGGCTTTCATTTATGGCGCCCGTGTAGAAATTCCGTGTTTCCGGATCGGTGTCCAGTTTGATGGTGACCATGAGCGGCGGGCCTGCGGTATACAACTCAAAGGAATGATAGGTTACTTTATCGGGATATTTAAGCGTGCTAATGATGCCGCCAACCTTTGAGTTGTCACCAATGTATTCAGTTCTGTATTTAAGGAGGCCGGCAGCGGCATTATCCAGCGATCTACCGTTATTGCGGGGATTGACCGCAAGTCCGATACAGACTGCCAATACCGCAACCAATGCTGCAAGGACTATCCAGAAGGCGGGCTCTTTGTAATTCAGCACATTTTTTATCCTGCTTTTCGTATCCCCCTCGCCAAAGGCCAGCGGTGTTCCGGCAGCGATCTTTCTGCCCGTAGCAAGGCTTAAAAGCGAGGCGGAGTATGCGCGGCGGATGTCCGTATCCATCCGTTTCATCACGCTTTCGTCGCAGGACATTTCCATATCTTTGACGCACAGAAAAAACGCCAGCCAAACCAAAGGATTGAACCAATGAACAGCAAGCACAAAAAACGCGGTGATTTTTACAATATGGTCGAGGCGCCCGATATGTGTCTGCTCATGTAGAATAATATATTTGTGTTCCTGTTCCGAAAGCGTGGAGGGCAGGTAAATTTTCGGGCGGAACACGCCGATCACAAAAGGAGTCGCAATGTGATCCGCCAAATAGATGTTGTCCCGCAGGCAAACCGCGCCGACAAGGCCGCGGCGCAGCCGCCGCAGCGATATCATACTGTGGATGAGCATCGCCGCAATGCCGAAAAGCCAGAGCAGGGCGGCCCCGGATACCAACCCCTCCGGCAGACCAGCAACAAGCTGTTCCCCGCCTCGCGGCAGGTTATTGTTTATCGCTTCGCTGATAGCGGGAAAAGGTAAACCTACTTGCGGGTACTCCCGGTGGACAATATCGGCGGGAATATAGGCAACGGTACCATTTACTGCGGCAGGAGCATGGAAAATTCCCAGCAGGGAATACTCAGCTGAAAGCGACACGGGGCATACAAGGCGGAACAAGACAACGGCCCAAAGGGCGTAAGAAAAGATCTTCGGGGCTTTCCTTAGCAGCAGGCGGGCAAGCAGCACGAAAACAATAACAATGCTCGCGGTCAGGCTCATGTTCAAAATCTTGGGCAGCAGCGTGTAGACCCACATCAGGATTCTTCCCTCTTTTCGTCAATTAGTCGCTGCAGTTCCTCAATTTCACCGGCGGACAGTTTTTTGCGCATGGTGAATGCTACCAGAAACTGCGGAAGCGAACCGGCGAAGGTTTCTTCCACAAACTGTTCACTTTGCAGGGCGGCAAATTCCTGCCTATTCAGCAGTGATACAACCATGCCGTCCTTATTCCGGAAAATCCCGCGGTCACAAAGCCGGCGCAGCATCGTGTAGGTCGTTGACTTTTTCCAGTCCAGCTCCTTGGCGCAAAGCTTGACCAGGTCGCCGGACGGTATGGGTTCATTGTCCCAGATCAGCCCGGCAAATTTTGTTTCCATGACACCCAATTTATAGTTTTTCACCTTTCCACCCCCCAAGTTTAATGATATTAAACTCTGCTTATAGTTTAATCCCATTAAACCCAAAAGTCAATAACCATCTGGACCGCAACACTGGATCTGGTACCCTGTTGTGAGCCGTGACATCAGCTTCAAAGAAGCTGTTAATTTTTCGTATTCGTTAATATCGATGATAACTTTGTTATTATGAATTAACTCTGGTTGGTTTTAATTGACTTTAGTTTTAAAATGGTGTATAATTTCTGTGGAGGTGATACCATGCCGGGGAAAAAAGAACTGATTACCGCCAGGTTCCTGGCTGAAGCCTTGGATCTTTCCGTAGAAACTGTTTGGAGATATACAAGAGAGAATAAGATCCCCCACGTGAAATTAGGCAGCAAAAAATACCGCTACAATCTCAACGATGTTATAAAAACTCTTCAATCTTCATCTGCAACTGTTCAGGAAGAACCTGCCGGCTACGATACAAACCTCACCGCCAAATATACCTATCAGGACTACCTGGAAATGAAGGAAGAGCCGGGCTATCGCTATGAAATACTGGAAGGCATGCTGGTGAAAGAACCCTCACCGAATGTCATGCACCAGCGTGTCTCCCGCCGGCTTCAGAGGATCCTGGAAGATTATTTTTGGCAAGCTGACCCTGAAGGGGAAATCTTCAATGCACCCCTGGATGTAACCTTTCATGATATCACCGTTCTCCAGCCGGATCTTTTTTTTATTGCCGAAGAACAAAAGGAAATAGTAAAAGATACCCGTATTGACGGCCCCCCCAAGCTGGTTGTTGAGATACTTTCCCCCGGAAGCCACCGTAAAGATCGGCTGCAAAAACTGACAATTTACCAAAAGGCCGGGGTCTGCCATTACTGGCTCGTCAGCCCGGAAAATAAAACCCTTGAATGTTTTTCTCTCCGGGAAGGGATCTATGCCCTGGTGGCAGCAGGGATGGACGAAGAAGTTGTGGAGCATCCTGGGTTCGAAGGCCTCTCCATTCCATTAAGAAGTTTGTGGATCGGCTGATTCGCTCCCAGGGTATTGGAATACGGTAAAAACAGTGGTAGAATTTGATTGCTTGCAGCAATTTACCTAATCAAAAGATAGTTTTAACAAAAAATCCATCTGGAGCGGAAGGAAAAACATGTGGGATTCAAAGCTGTTTAAGACAGGAATTGGCATTCTGCTTTTATTTCTAATTATTTACGTGGGCAGCAAAATCTCCTTTATCTTTCAACCATTTGTTGTCATCTTTGAGGCACTCTTTTTTTCTTTCCTGATTTCAGGATTATTGTATTATCTTACCCTTCCCGTTGTCGACTGGCTGAATAAACATAAACTGCCCCGCCCGGTGTCCATATTGTTAACATATTTGTTAGCAGTGGGCTTGCTCGCCATTATTGGTTTTGCCACCGTTCCAATCCTGCAAAAAGAATTTACCGGTTTGCTCCATGGCATACCCGAAAAAAGAAGTCAAATCCAGCAGTTCCTTATTTCTCTGGAAGATACAGCGTTTGGCGCCAGATTGCTAAATCTTGAATCCATGAATATCGATACCATCACCGACAGTATCGCCGACAGCATTGGCAAAGCGTTTAACCGGTTGGCAGCCAACGTCGCCACCCTGGCCGGCTTTATTGCAAATATATTTACGACCATAGTAATCGTCCCCTTTCTGCTTTATTACATGCTCAATCAAAGAAAGGAAGCATTGCTTCCCAGGGCGATAAGCCGGCTTGCTCACTCTGATTATATTGAAAAAATCGATACCATCCTGGGGGAAATGAATAACCTTTTACGCCATTATGTACAGGGCTTATCCATCGTTTGCCTTTTTGTCGGTGTTTTATCTTATATCGGGTTCCTTATTATCGGTGTTGAATACGCCTTTATCCTCTCCTTCTTCATTATGGTTACCAACATTGTTCCTTTTCTGGGGCCATTTATCGGTGCAATCCCCGCAGTGCTGGTCGGTCTTCTGCAATCACCACTGATGATGCTAAAGGTCATTATTGTGATTTTCGTTGTCCAGCAGATGGAAAGCCTGCTCATCTCCCCGCAAATAATGGGGCGCAAGTTGGCCCTCAGCCCATTGGCAATTATTCTCGTTGTTCTTGTTGCCGGTCGCCTGGGCGGACTGCTTGGCATTATTCTGGCCATCCCCATCTTTACCATGTTGAAGATAGTTGCCAGGCATATCCTCGAACAAATACGGCCCCATAACAAAGCCCCGGAAAGATGATAAGCAATCATCCCGTAAAAAAACTTCCAGTTCTGAAAACCTGGAAGCTTTTTGTTGGAACATATTTTGATTTTTTAGAAAGTAACTATCCCACCGGCACCGTCCTCTCCTTTTTACCAAATCCCTTAAACATCTTTGCCTTACTTCCTGATGGTAATCCTATAGCCATCGCCTTCCGGTTGAACATCGGCGACTTTCCAGTTTTGGGCCGTGGCGGCACGGCTGACATTTTCCCTGGCAGTATCGGTATCCACCATAATCACAATCTCGTCTTTGACTGCTTTTTTAAT
>CAZAQM010000168.1:0-4599 GCA_964487385.1 uncultured Dethiobacter sp. | reverse complement strand
CCCAAAAACAGCGTGAGCATGAGGCCCAGTGACCAAACGCAGATATCTTTGAAGAGATCGGCCAGCCGATTGATTTTAAAATGCGGGGAAAAATGATTGACCAGGTAAAGGATCGTGGCAAAGAAAATAAGCGGGAAGATGGCATTGCGGATCAGCGAGGCAATCATGTTCACGGCAAAAATTATCAAAGGATGGAAGAGGCTCACCGAAGTTATATGCCCCAGGGAGGCCATCAATGTCAGTAGTACGGGGACCAGCGCCTGCATAAAATCAACCATCCTTCCAACGGCGTTTTTGCCGATATCCGCTGCCAGCGTAAAACTTCCCAGGGCAATCCCCAGCAAAACGAAAAAGATAATTGTTTCTGTGAGAGCGGCAACCTCCCGGCTGCCAAAAGCACCCTGCAGGTTTTTTAGTAAAGAAGCCGCCAGGGCGAGCAAGAGAAGCTGTCCCAGCAAATGAATATTGGCCAGTATTTCTGAAAGAAAATACCTGATCAGCCCTGAGGCAACATCCCCAATGTTGGGCAAAAGGTTATCCCCTTTGCCTTCCCAGATATCCTTGATCTTCCAGGAAGGCAAAAAATCTTTCATCTCTATTTCCACTTCGTTCCAATATTTTTCTATTTGTTCCCAGCCCGACGGCGCCCTCCTCTCCTGGCCAGGGTTATCCCCGGCTATCCGCCCCTGGGGGAGATCAGTAAATGCCTTGGCCCCCCCCACGGGAAAAAAGAGGAAGAAGAAAAGGATGATGATCGCTAGGAACAGTTTCGGGCTTTCTTTGAGTCTGGTCAGCAAGGGTACCCCTCCATCAGGGAATAAAATTAACGATACTTTCCATTATGGAAACCAAAATGGGGACGGCCATGATCAAAATGATGATTTTGCCGGCAAACTCAATTTTTCCGGCGATGCTTCCCTCTCCGGCATCACGGCATATCTGGGCGCCAAATTCTGCCAGGTAGGCCACGCCGATCACCCGGAAAAGGGTCCGCAAAAAAAGAGGGCTGATCCTGGCCTGCAAAGCCATATCGGTGATCAGCTCGACCACCATTTTCAAATAACCCAGAAGATAAACGATCATAATGATACCGGTGGCGATGGAGAGCAACTGTGCTATTTCGGGACGGCTCTGGCGTATGAGGATAATAAAAATTGCCGCAATGATGGCAAAACCTACGACCTGAATTATTTCCACGCGATCACCCGCTTTAGTACAGGTTAAAAATAACGCGGATACTATCGAAAAGATCCCCGAGCAATCTTAGGACCACGAGGAGAACGATAACGGCTCCGGCCAGGGTCAGCATCTGAGCCTGCTCTTTCTTTTCCGCTTGCGTCAGAATAATATTGAGGACAGAGATAAAAATACCGATGCCGGCAATTTTAAAGAGAAGGTCGATACGCAAAACATCCATTTTGCATCCCCTTTTCCTGCATATTGTTAACGGTGCAAAGCTTGGCCTCTTTTTAAAGAAGAAAGAGCACGACTGTTATGCCTCCCATACAACCGAGGTATTTCCAAAGCTTATTGTTTTTTTGCCGTTCCTCCCGTGCCTTATCGAGGGCCTGTCTCAATAATGCCTGAATGAAAGAAATCTGCCTTTCCTGTCCTGCCCTGTCACCCTGCCCCCAGGCAGAACCAAGCATGGCCAAAAGTTCCATCTCTTCTTCTTTTAATGCCAGATCCGCCTTCCGCTTTTCCAGGGAGGTTTTCCAGCATTCCAAAGCGCTCAGGCCCTTCCCCTGGAGCAATGACAGGGCAAAATCAGAAAAAAGGGCGCCCACGGGTTTCTTAAGTTTCTTCCCAATATTTTGAAAGGCCTGGGGCAGCGGAGTCAGGCCATAATTCACCTCTGCCCGGAACATCTCCAGGCCCAGCAATATTTCCTCCAGGCGGCGCACCCTCAGTTGATAAGAAAGGCAAACCTGGCATCCCATCAGGTATCCTGAAAGAACAATCAAACCGGCGCCCAGCAGTTTCATATACATCTCTTTTCATAGCTCCCCCCCGGTGTTGGCGGAGTAAAGGGGCAGCCCCCGCTCTCCTTCGATGATCATCTCCAGGGTTCCCGGGCCTCTTTTATTGCTGAGAAAGACCAGCCGCTCAAAATAATTCTTATCGAGGATCTTCCTCAGCATGGGCCTGCTCAGAACATCATCCAAAGAGGAGCCGTGGGCGGAGGCAATAACAGTAATCCCTGCGTGGACGGCATCCCCGATGGCCAGGGCATCCTCGCTACGGCCGATTTCATCGGTAATGATCACCTGCGGAGAAAGGGAACGCAGCATGAGCATGATGCCCTCGGCCTTGGGACAGGCATCCAGCACATCTGTCCGAAGCCCCACATCGAGCTGTGGTATCCCCCGATAACAGCCGGCGATCTCCGATCGCTCATCCACGATGCCCACCTTTTGCCCCCTTTGTCCCAACAGGCCGACTCCATTGCTGATAATCCGGGCCAGATCCCTCAGCAGGGTGGTTTTGCCTCCCTGTGGCGGTGAGATGATCAGGGAATGATAAATTCTCCCCTCTCTCCGATCGATTAAGAAGGGAAAGACCCTTTCTCCGGCACCCTTGATCTGCCGGGCAATGCGAATATTGCAGGAGCTGATATCACGGATTATTTTAATATTTCCCTTTTCCAGAACGGCACGCCCGGCCAGGCCAACCCGGTGTCCGCCGGGAATGGTCAGATAACCCTGCCTGATCTCATCCTCAAAGGCATAGAGCGAATAATTACTGATCAGCTCGATGGTTTTTCTTAAATCTTCTTCCGAAAGATGGTAAGCCTCACCGGGTACGGCTACAGGCCCCTCCCCTCCCAAATAAGATTCACCTCCTGCCCAGCAGATGATTAAAGGCCTGGACTGCCGCAGACGAATCTCTTCGGTTTTTTCCAGTAATGCAAAGGGCAGGCTATTAATAATTGCCCTCAACTTTGGGGCAAGAAAAGGGCATATTTGCTTCTTTATATCTGTGAAGGCGCCTGGCACCGGTCGTTCACCTCTTTTTCGCTGCACTAGAATCCCTCTTTAAAAGATATGGCAGCGAATATCGTTTTATACCTCTGCAGCTTTTTCCCCATAAAAAAACCCCCCATAAAACGGGGGGTATCATTGCCATGAAAATGTCATCGTCATGAAAGTCTGAGCCAGGACGTGAAAACCTGAAAGCTTCGCCCGGGTGATCCAATCTTTACCAGTAATTATTTCTCGTTAGTCGTTTCTCTCCTCTTCAGCTCTTTCGTCGTCAAATTCGTCGAGATCGCTCTCCCATTCGTCATCATCATCATCATTGATAAAGATAACTTTGCCGCAGTTTGGGCAGAGAACCTCGAAGGAGTCTTCGTCATCGAGGATATCCTCATCGATGGTAACCTCCTGATGACATTCCGGGCACTCCACGGTGAAGCTTACATCATGTTCATCAAAGGCATCATCATCGTCATCATAATCATCGTAATCCTCATCCTCTTCCAACAGTTCGTCTTCGAGTTCGGACAGGTCTTCGTCAATTGCCTCCACGTAGGAAAAGAGTTCCTCATAATTTTCATCGAGTTCTTCCAGTGAGCGGCCTATTTCCTCCAGGAGAAGGATTATTTGCCGGATTACTTTTCCTTCCTTCGTATCATCGTTGATATCCAACCCCTCCGCCAATCCCCGCAGGTAGCCCAGTTTGGAAGCCAGGTTATCCATTTTGCCATCCTCCTTTGACTAAAAAAAGTTATATTCATATTCTTGACTAAACACGCTCCAGATACGCGCCGGTTCGCGTATCTATTCTCAGAACATCCCCCTCGCTAATAAAAAATGGCACCTGAACGATAAATCCGGTTTCCAATTTGGCGGGCTTGCTGCCTCCGGAGGCGGTATCCCCTTTAAAACCGGGTTCTGTCTCTGTCACGATCAGCTCGACGGAGTGGGGCATCTCGATACCAATAACCTCTCCCTTGAAAACCATGACGAGGATCTGCATATTTTCCTTCAAAAAATTTAAATTATCCCCCAACTGGCTTGCACGGAGAAAAACCTGCTCATAGCTTTCCGTATCCATGAAGACAAATTCTTCCCCTGTGCTGTAAAGGTACTCCATGGCCTTTTTTTCGATGAGGGCCTTGGCCACTTTTTCACCCGCCCTGAAAGTCTTCTCCGTCGTCGCCCCGCTGCGCATGTTTCTCAGCTTGGAACGAACAAAGGCGGCGCCTTTACCCGGTTTGACATGCTGGAACTCTATGACCATAAAGATTTCCCCATCCAGCTCGATCGTTAAACCCGTTTGAAAATCGTTACTGGAAATCATTCATTAAATCGCTCCCCCCTTGAATATTAGAAAATCGTCAATTTTTTGGGGCTGGAGGTCAGGACCTGGAACTTGCCGCCGCTGAGAGCGACTAGATCCTCTATCCGCACGCCGCCCCATCCTTCAAAATAAAGGCCTGGTTCAACTGTAAAAACCATACCTTCCTCCAAAACCTGGCTGCCCCTGGGCGAAAGCGTGGGAAGTTCGTGTACCTCCAGGCCTACGCCATGCCCCAGCCCATGGCCGAAATTGGATTCGCAAGCAAACTTTTGAAAATGATTGCGCACCAAGCCATCT
>CAZAQM010000167.1:0-4609 GCA_964487385.1 uncultured Dethiobacter sp. | reverse complement strand
CTCATCGCGGCGCTTGCCTTCACCAATATGTTGATCAACCGCCTGGGGAGCACAGTTTTGCTCTGGGGTCCGGTGCTTCCTTTGCTGGGAAGGGTAACGATCACCCTGGAAACATTGGTTTTTGCGCTGGTCATGGGGATTCGCCTGCTGATTGTCTTCACTGCTTTTATGCTCTGCAATCAGGCGATCAATCCCGATAAGGTTCTTTCCATGGCCGCCAGGTTATTTCCCCGTTCCGCCCTGTTGGTGGCGCTGACCAGCAAAACCATCCCGCATCTTTTGCGTAAGCTGCAAAGCGTGGGGGAGGTGGCTCAGTGCCGGGGGGCAAACTTTCATACGGGCAGCCTCGTTGCCCGCATAAAAAACCGGCTGCCCCTCATCCGCGTGCTCTTTATCTCCTCTCTCGAAGATAGCTTTAACATCGGGGAAAGCATCCGGGCCAGAGCCTATGGAAGCGGACCGCGCAGCAGCTATTTCCGCCACCGTTGGCGCCCGGGGGATACGCTGGTGGCTGCTGCCTCGCTCCTATCCCTGTTTACTATTATTTTGAGCCTGAGCCGGGGGTGGGGGGGGTATACTTTTTACCCCTCCCTGGAAAAAATCATTGTTTCTGTGCATCAGGTGATGATCCTGCCGGCTCTGTTCCTGATGGTCATGATTCCGGCCTTGTTGGCCTGGGGGTGGAATAAATGGAACTTTTTGAGGTGGAAAATCTAACCTACTTCTACCCGGAAAAAAGTGACGGGGCCCTGATCGATATCAATTTAAAGGTTAGCGAGGGAGAATTTGTTCTGCTTCTGGGCGCCTCCGGCTGCGGCAAATCCTCCCTGTTGCGGGCACTGGCCGGCCTGATCCCCGACTACTACGGGGGAGCTTTCGGGGGGGAGATCCGCTACGGCGGCCGCCCTTTGGACTGCTGGGACAAAAGGCGTCTGGCCCGGGAAGTGGGCCTGATTTTTCAAGATCCGGAACAGCAGTTGGTGATGACTTCTGTAGAGCAGGAGATAGCTTTTGGCCTGGAAAATTTGGGTATTGAGCCGGCCGAAATGAGGCGGCGTGTGGCGGAAGTTCTCTCTCTCTTCGATCTGACCGCGCTGAAAAGGCGTTCCACATTTGATCTGTCGGGGGGGGAGAAACAGAAAGTGGTGCTGGCATCTGTGCTGGCCATGCATCCCCGGGTGCTCCTTTTGGATGAACCGACCTCCCAGTTGGATCCGCTGGCGGCTCAGGAACTGCTCAACAACCTTCAGCGTCTCAACCTGGAATGGGGCTTTACCATTATTCTGGTGGAGCAAAGGACGGATCGTTGCTTTCACCTGGCCGATCGGATCGTGCTCATGGAGCGGGGCAGGATAATCCATGAAGGGCTTCCCCGGGAGATGGCCTTTTGGGGGGATGGACGTTACCTTCCTTTTATGCCTCCTGTGGCCCGCATATTTTCCCACCTGGAGGCGGGCAGCATCCCCCTGACGATCAAGGAAGGGCGGAAGCTATTGCAGAAAAAAGGGCTGTACCCTGCTTCCGGCAAAGAAAGGCCTGCTGTGCAAAGCGCAACTGCTCCCTCTGACCCCCTCCTGCAAATCAGAAAACTGGAATTTGCCTACGAGAAGCGATCGCCCTGCCTGAAGGGTATTGATCTTGCCTTCTATCCCGGAGAAATAACGGCAATTTTAGGAGAGAACGGGGCGGGCAAAACCACCCTGCTTAAAGCGATTAACGGACTTTTACGCCCGCAAAGGGGGAAAATTATGCTGGGCAACGCGGATATAACCGGGGAGCGTGCCGAAACCCTCGCCGGCCATATTGCCTACCTTTCCCAGGATCCCAATGATTATCTTTTCCACGATACGGTGCAGGAGGAGATTGCCTATGGAATTGCGCAGCGCGGCAATAAAAACCCCGGGCGGGCAGAGAAAGTGATGCAATTTCTCGGCATCGAACACCTGGCAGGGTCCTATCCCCGGGATGGCAGCGCAGGGGAAAGGCAGCGCATTGCTTTGGGCTGCGTCCTGGCTGTCGATCCGGATCTCCTGCTCCTGGACGAGCCTACAAGAGGGTTGGACCTGGCGGCAAAACAGCATTTGGCAAGTTTGCTGCAGAATATCCGGGATGAAGGGAAGGCGGTTGTGGTGGTGACGCATGATGTGGAGTTTGCCGCCGAAACGGCAGCCAGGGTGGTGATCCTTCATGATGGCCAGGTAGTGGCCGATGGGGATCGGGGGACAATTCTAGCCAATTCCCTCTGCTATGCCCCCCAGGTTGACCGTCTCTTCAGGGGGATGAAAAAATGAATATGAACTCCTCCCTTCCTCTGTTAAGCCTGATTTTGGCAGTAACGATCCTGTTGGCTGTTTACCTTTGGTATGAGCGGCGCCGCGTTGCGCCGGCAGAAATTGCCGTTATAGCCACCCTGGCCGCCCTGGCTGGCCTGGGGAGGGTGCCCTTTGCCGCGATTCCCAGCTTTCAGCCCACCACCTTTTTGGTGCTGGTCTGCGGCCATGTCTTCGGCCCTTTGGCAGGTTTTCTCGTCGGATCCACGGCAGCCTTTACCTCCAATCTATTCCTGGGGCAGGGCCCCTGGACTCCATGGCAGATGCTGGCCTGGGGATTTGCCGGCGCCAGCGGGGGGCTTGTTTGCCGCCGCAGGAAAGTCTTTCCCCGCTGGTTGTTTGCCGGAATTGGTTTTGCCTGGGGTTTTGTTTTTGGCTGGATGCTCAATTTTTGGCACTGGCTTGCCTTTGTCTACCCCTTGACGATGCAATCCTTTCTGGCGACAGTTCTTGCCGGAGTTGGTTTCGACTTCATGCATGCCTTGTCCAATGCCTTATTTATGCTTTTTTTGGGTCCTGAGGCGGCCATGATTTTAGGAAGGTTTAAAAGAAGGCTGTCGTTTTATCCCCTGCCCGAAAAGCCGGGAAAGCCGCAGTCAGGCGGACACACCTCCATCTGACTGCGGCTGTTGCCAAAAGATACGAAGGAGGGATTAAATGTGAAAAAGATACCAGGCCTGCTGCTACTTTTTTTCATCTTTTTTTCTTTGCTGCCGCCGGCTCCGCTTCAGGCGGCGGAGGAACTGTCTCCCACTGCCGGATGTGTGCGCCTGATGGCAGCTGCAAACAGCTCTGCCGAGCGGTTGGACTGGCCTATTTTATCGCTTGTCGGTGCAGGGGAAAAGGTGGACAGTTTGATCCGCCTGCGGGAACAGCAGGTAAGGCGTGGACAACTCTTCGATATCCGGCGCAGCACTGATTATCATCGCACTATTGTGGGGGCTGCGGCGGCAGGGGCAGATCCGCAAAATTTCGGCGGTTATAACCTGGTTCAAAAGGTTAAGGACTCGCAGATGCAAAGCGGGAAGTTTGCCGATCTCATTTCCGGCGAGGGTGATAATCTCATCAATGCCCATATCTGGGGCATCCTGTCCCTTTATGTGGCCGGCGAGCCAATCCCCAACAGGTTTAGGGCCCTCAGCTGGCTGATCAACAACCAAAACGGGGATGGGGGTTTCAGCGTGGAAACCTCCATGCGCAGTTCCGATGTCGATATGACCGGCATGGCCCTGATGGCTTTTGCCGCATTGGGAGAGACGGCCGATCACCCTGCCGTAAAAAAGGCCCTCGATTATGTACATTCCCAACAACAGGAGGATGGGGATTTTTCTTCCTGGAACAGCAGCGGGCCCGAATCCATTGCCCAGGTTGTTCACGGTTTGGTTATGCTGGGCATCGATCCGGCCGGAGAAGGTTGGAGGCGCAAAGGCGGCAGCCTGCACTCAGCCCTGCTCCGTTACCGGCGTGCCGATGGTTCCTTCAGCCGCCGTCCGGGTGGGGAGGCTGATTTTATCTCCACTTACCAGGCCCTGGCTGCTTTGGGGGATTTAGGGCGGGGCACGAGCATCTATACGCTGCTGCATGGGAAAAATGCCGGATTTGCCGATTTGCCGGCCGATGACGATGTTTTTGCCGATGTGGGCCGGCTCGTTTTCCGGCAGGTTTTAAGCGGTTACCCCGACGGGACTTTTCGTCCGGGAAATCCTGTGAGAAGAGATGAATTTACAAAAATGATCGTGGCCGCACTGGGCAAATTCCCCGGGGCACACCTGGCGACCACCCGTTTTACCGACGTGCCTTTATCCCACTGGGCAAACCCTTTTATTCGTGTGGCCCTCGATCTGGATTTGCTCAAAGGGAAAGGTGAAAACCTTTTTGCTCCTTCCGACAATATCAGCGGTGCCGAAATGATGTCCATCCTGGTGCGTGCCCTCGGGGAGGGAAAAAAGGCTGCCTCAAAACCCGGCGAGGCCTGGTATGCCGGATCCCTGCGGATTGCCCGGGAAAAGGGGCTTATTTACAGCGGCTTTGGCGCTGATCAGCCGGCAACCCGTGCCCAGTGCGCCTTTAGCCTCATGCGCCTGGTGGAGCAGCTGCCCTCCAAAGCTGATTAGACAGCCAACGAAAGTGAAGTATGGTTTTAAGCGAGAGGTGGACGGGTTTTTGAATAATCTGTAAATCGTTTATTCCCGAATAGGTGACATTTTACCAGAATAAATTCAAGATGACATTATCACAGAATAACTACACTGAGTGGTAAAATTTTCTCTTGCATATTT
>CAZAQM010000166.1:0-4642 GCA_964487385.1 uncultured Dethiobacter sp. | reverse complement strand
ATATCCCCTGTCTCTTTCTGCAAGTCGATGTACAGCACAAAACCAGGGTCATGCGCCAAACGCTGATTTACAATCCTTTAAACGGCGGGGTGGAAGTGCCGCCCTGCCCCCGCTGCGGCCGGCCGGCCCCCCTGCAGATTCCCGACGAAAACGGCAACCTTGTCTGCACCGCACACCAAACCGCTGCAGAATAAGTTTCCCGTGCTATAATAACAGTGATGTACAAGCCACACCTGTTAGAGGAAATCAGTCATGTACTTTGAAGATGAACAGGATAATACGGAAGAACAATGGCCCACGGAGGAAGAACAGAAGAAACCCTGGCCGTTTAAAATAGCCGCCCTCTTGATCCTGGCGGCTTTTCTCTCCCTGACACTGAGCAGTTTTTTACAGTCCTTTAACCCGCCATCTTTTAGCCTTTTGCGCGAATCCCGGCGGCTAAACCAGGATCCTTTCGTTCAGGAACTCCGTCAGTCCGTGGTGCAGCTTCAGGTGACGACCCGCTCGGAAGGCAACAGGGAGCGGAGGGGAACCGGTTTTAACATCAACGCGGCAGGTTTAATCGTTACCAACCGCCACCTGGTGGAAGATGCGGTTTTAATCGATATCCTTTTCCCCGGCCAGGGCACCTTCCGGGCGGAAAGCTGGCGCTCCAGCCCTGTCTCGGACCTGGCCGTCATCGCATTCACCGCCCATGATCTTCCCGTTGTTGCCCTGGAGGAAACCATCCCCGCCATTGGGGAAAAGGTTCTCATCATCGGCAATCCCTTGAACTTTCTCAAAGTGGCCATGAACGGCGAAGTGGCCAACCTGCGGGAATCCGGGGTGCCGGACGCCCCTTTGATAGAAATTTGTGCTCCCATCCAGCCGGGTAACAGCGGCAGTCCCGTTTTTAATGAGGAAGGCAGGGTCGTGGCCGTCGTCTTTGCCACCCTGGAGAGCGCCAACGGGGCTAAGGCCGCCAAACCCATGGGATTGGCCCTGCCCGTCGCCCTGCTTGAGCCCCTCCTGAAAGAGTAACCGGGATGCAGGCGTTAATGTGACAGCGACAATTTCCGGTCTATTAAATATTCTTATGGGAAAGATGCTATTGCCCAGACCCCTGCTCACAAACATTGTCGTTGAACCTTTAATATGGCTGCCGCTCGTATATTTTGGAAATAAGCCCTGGTCAGGCGCGACCAATCCGCCGATAAACGGTATCCTGATTTGCCCTCCGTGAGCATGCCCTGCAAAAACCAAATCCACATTGTTTTCACAATACAGCTCAAAATACTCGGGGCGATGTGAAAGTAAAATTTTAAAATTTTCATCTGCCGACCATTGGTTTAATTGCTCTGCCATTTTACTGGAATTGGCAGCATTAAAATAGTTAGCTGTCAGAAAACCGGGATCGGCCAGGCCCATAATCTTGATAGAGCTTCTTTCTTTTGTAAGCTCAAGCGCAGCATTATCTAGAATGCAGACACCGGCACCAAGCAAGCTTTCCCTTATTAAAGGAAATTTTCCCGACCATGCTTCATGGTTCCCCGAAACATAATATACGGGAGCTATTTTAACGGCTCCTGCAATAAATGTCATAGCACTAGCCAAGTTATATTTCCGCCTATCGATCAGATCACCTGTAACAACTATTATATCGGGCGCAAGACCGGTAACTTTCCCCAATAGCTTAGCCTGATCATGCCCGAACATTTTATTATGCAAATCAGAAATATGGACTATTTTAAAGCCGTCAAAATCGGTTGGTATCTTAGGGTTGCTGTAATTTGACTTTGTAATAACAATACTGTTGTTTTGATAAGTACAAAATATTATTAAGCCTAAAAGAAGTGCCAGAAGCAATAGTATCATTTTAACCCTTTTTAAGATCATATTCCCCGAATCTGCTCGCTTCCCAAGATATAAACAAGTTTTACAAGCTGTTTTCAGCCGCAAAGCCCCAGCCGTTCCATTTCCAGAGAGTGATTTTCACCTCGGCGGGGTTGGTGTAACTGCCCTCCAAAACCAACAGTTCGTTTTCGCCGTCGCCGTTGAGATCGAGCAGGGCAGCCCGGTAGTTGGGTTGGTCCAGATTGGAGGATTGCCACACCGGTTTGAAAGCATCACCTTCTAATTTGAAGATGAAAAGGTGGTTTTTAATGGAGGGATCGTCTTCTGTTAGCCAAAAGGGCATGCGGGGTCCAAAACTTCCCTCTTTCCAGACGAGGAGGTTTAGATCCAGGATGCCGTCGTTGTTGGCATCGCCTAAAAAGAAATAATCCACCCACCAATCATCCGGCGATTGCCAGACAATGCGGGAATCCACCTGCACCGTTACCTTTCCGTCACGCAAGGTGTATTGCTCCGTCTGTCCATCGCCGTCCAGATCCAATTCCCGTTTCAGCAGCAGCCGAAGCTCCTGTGGATTTACGCTGGCCCGGCCCCCATCGGCAAACCGCTCCGCAGCAGCGAGAGCCCCTTGCGGGCTGCCCCAACCGGCAAGCTCCCCCGGTGTCACGGGGAAAAAAGCCTCGTCCGTTTCCGGAAGCTCCAGGCGAACCTGCCGGAAGGCCGCCATGTCCAAAACATGTTTTCCCTCATTGCCGCCATGCCGCTCCGCAATGCCGGCCGGGGAACCGGATGGCATCAACAAAGCACCGTGCATTTGCCCTCTGCCGCCACCCGGCTGCCCCGGAGCGAGTGCTGCGGGGCAGCAAAGGGCAACCATCACCAGCAGAAGAGCAGCCGCCAGCAAGTAAGTTATTATATGCTGCCATCGTGCGGTTTTTACCCCATACATCGCTCATCCCCGTTTCACCGTCCATACCGGAAAAAACAGCAGAAAAGAAAATAAGTATCAATCAACAATAAAGTCCTCACCGGCTCACTGGGCAACAAAGGTTTCTGTCCATTTGGCCGGGGGCGGCGCCTCCTCCAGGTCCAGCATCCTGTGCCATTTTTTGTCCGTCAAGCGATCCTCCATGGGCCAGGTAAATTCGTAATGGGAATAAACCCCGCCCTTGGCAATCCTTAAGGTCCCACCCACAGGTACCACGGCATAGATATCGAAAATATGGCCCGTTGCCTCTTCCAGGACCAATCCTTCGGGGTTTGTGGCCACATCAGCCACCAGGGCCGCCGGGTTTTCTGCGATGGCAGAACGATGATCCACACCCCTGTCCCGCAGGGCCTCCATCCAAAAATGCTCCAACTGCCCTCCGTATGAACGGATCAGATCGAACTCCTCATCAGTCAACAGGATATCCGAAAGCTCTTTTTCTGAAATGGCCTTGAGCGAAAGGGCCAGTTGTTCCAGCCGTTTCAGGCTTTCCTCATCCCCCTCATCCAAGAGATCCCGTGAAGCAAGCCCTTCCCTGGTCATCTTTACCAGTGCGGCCAGGCGGGCATAAAGATGCGGGTTGGGCTCCACATAGCCGCGGTCGTCCACCCCTGCCATGCCGCCGCCCATTTCGGCATAAACCTGCTTGGCGTAAAGAATGGTATCGTGCTTAAGCTCGGTCCAACTGGACAGATAAGTAGTCAGATTTTTCCTGGCCCAGGCCTTGCCGCGCATAAAGGAGGGATACCCCTCCCCTTTTTCGCCGAGCAAGGATTCCAGGGTATAAAGCCAGCCCCAGTACAGGTTCTGAGCCCAGTGTTCTTTATCCAGACCGGCGATATAATCCTGCAGCTTGTTCATGTTTTCCGGGTAGCCTTCGTAATCAGTTTCCCCCTCCGCCTCCAGGATGGCATAGGCCTCCTTGGAGCCCATGGCCGCAGGGATATCCAGCGCCCGGGGCAGCATCCTTCTCCCGCCCCGATCGTTCTCTTTCACCTCACGGTAAATAAGCCGCTGAAATACGGAGGCATCCAGGGTAAAGCGCTGCCCCATAAAGCGAAAACCCAATATTTCCTCCCGGCGGTCCGGCTGTATCTCCTCATCAAAGATAGGAATAGAGTTGATAAACGGGGGCTCTAATTCTGCCGCGGCTTCCATAAAAGCTTCCCATTTTTCACCGCCTGAGACAATCTCCTCCAGCTCCGTCCCTTCGCGGTAGATTTCTTCCAGCAGCTTCTGATACTGCAGGAAAGTTAGATCGTCGCTCCCGCCGACAAAAAAACTGGTGGGCTGGTAGATCCTGTCCCACTTCCGACCATTATCGCCTTCCGCCAGGGCCAGGGTCATTAAAACGGCAGATTTGGTCTCATCCTCGCTCTTCAGCCGGAAAGTCATCCTGCCGCACCACATCATGGCCTTAAAATAGGACCTCAGCGATTCTTCGTCATCATAATGGCCCCGGGGTATATACTGGGAATAATCCTCCTGGAGAACGTCCAGTTCCGCCAGATCCTGCCCCATCATCATGAGAGGGGATTTGTGGATGCCGCCGTGCCCTTCTATCAAGGCCAGTTCTTCTCCCACCACCCCTTTCACCTGCCGGGGGAGGGGCAGTTTGGGATCCAGCAACCTTCCCGCCACGGCAAAAAAGCCCAGATTCCTCTTGGCGGCATTTTCCCAAGCGCTGCCCTTAAGGGCGTCGTACTGCCTTTCGCTGGCAGAAAGCATGGCAGCAACAAGCTCTTTTAATTCCGGCGCCAGCTTTTCCTTTTCCAAAACCCGCAGCAAGTGGCTAAAAAATAAATGATAATTATGCAGCAT
>CAZAQM010000165.1:2315-4648 GCA_964487385.1 uncultured Dethiobacter sp. | reverse complement strand
CACCCTTTGAGGTTTAATTCAGTGAGCGGGGACACAAATTTGAAAAATACAGGCCGCCATTTCTGCAAACTAGTGCAACAGATCCAGTAAACCTTTTTTATCGACGATCCCCACATGCCTTTGCGTCAGGCTAATGAGCTTGTCATCCTGCAGGCTGCCCAGAACCTTGGTGACGGTTTCCCGGGAGACGCCGGCCAGCTTGGCCAGCTCGGCATGGGTAAGGCGAATATTGAGGCGGATGGTCCCCTTGTATTCCTTGCCATACTTTTCCGAAAGTTCTAGAAGGTTGAGCACCACCCTGTTGCGGGCGTTATAGAAGGCCAGCTCCTGTATCTGCCGGTTGGCGCTCCGCAATCTGTCGGAAAGAATTTCGATTATTTTGATGGAGAGGGCCGGTATTTTTTGCAGCAGATCTTCAATTTCCCGGCGGGGTATTATGAAAAAGAGCGTGTCCTCCATCGCCTCGACGTAAGCAGAGCGCAGGCAACTGCCGAAGAGGGTCACCTCGCCAAGGATATCGCCCTGGCCCAAAATGGCCAGCGTTTTTTCCCGGCCGTCCCTATGGAGCATGAACACCTTTGCCTGGCCGGAAACGAGTATGTAAAAGCCGTCGGTTTCCTGCCCCTCCATAAAAACGGTGCTGCCCCTGGAAAACGTTTTTTTGACCGCCTTTTCCTGGAGCAGGGAAAGTTCGCTGTCCGTCAGGCCGCTGAAAAATGGCAGGGCGAGCAAATCCTTCATGAATGCCTTTATTCCTTTCCAAAATGATGATTTCAAGATGATGATTAGTGCAAAATTTAAATAAGGGGACGGTTTTTTGCTTCATTTCCGTCCCCTCGTCGAAAGCAGAATGTTTAACACTTATATCTCTATCTTTATCTCTTGCCTGGATCTATATCTTTATCGGCAGCATAACCTGGTAAAAGTATATCACTTCCTCCACGATCTGGCAACTGGCGAAAAAACTGCCCAACCGCACCAACCGCGGGGACGGAGGCTTTGGCTGGTAACCGGCAGCCTTCCCACCAACCGCGGGGACGGAGGCTTTGGCTGGTAACCGGCAACCCCAAAATTCCCTGGCCAAGCGGCAAGTAACACCGTAACACCATCACCATGTTTGCATTGGATCCCTGTTATCCGTATGCCACCAATTTTGTGTCGGAATTCCCGTCCCCCTGACACGCTAGGGGGCCGGGTAGGTAACGGTTATCTGCCGTGTACCCTCGTTCCAATCCACCTGGCAGCCTAGATTTTCGCTGACAAACCTCAACGGGAGCATCGTCCTTCCCGGCGGCAGTATCATGGGTTTGATATTGAGGTTATCGGGATCGATGCTCACCAGTTTTCCGTCCACCCTGGCCGCATTGCTCCCAATCCACAGCTCGATCACTTTCCCTTCAAAGGTGATGGTCACCTTTTGCTGTGCCGCTTCCCAGCCCAGGGCTGCACCGATGGGTTCGGCCACAAACCTGATGGGCAGAAAGGTTCTCCCCTCAGCGATGATGGGCGCCGCATCCATAACCCGGCGCTGGCCGTCGACATAGTATTCTGTCTTGCCGGCACCAAGCACGATAACTTTTTTTTTAACCTCGGGGGCCGCGGCCTTAGCCGTGGATGCCTTCACCTCGCCGGAGTAGGCGGAATCGCCGGCTGCGTTATAGGCCCGGACCCGGTAACAATAAACAGTATCGCTTTTAAGCCCCTTATCCGCGTAAGAGATGATACTTTGATTTACCGCGCCAATCTGCGCAAAACTGCCGCCTTCCGTCTTCCGCTCGATCTTGAATCCGGTGGCATTGGTCGCCTTATTGGTCCAGTAAAGATTGATCTGCGAGCCGGAAACCGTTTCAGCCCGCAGGTTTGCCGGTGCGCCGGGCACGTAAACCGTGGAGGCGCTTATCTCCTTGCAATAGGCGGAATTCCCAATGGGGTTGTGGGCCCTGACCCGGTAATAATAGGTAGTGTTGGCTTTTAACCCTGTGTCGGTAAAGGCGGTTGCGTCCACCCCCGCGGTGCCAACCTGCGCATAGCTGCCCCCATTTGTTTTCCGCTCAATTTTAAAACCTGCTTCGTTATGGGAATTATCCTTCCAGGTCAGCTTAATCGATGTTGACGACAGGGCTGCCGCCTCCAGCCCCGTTGGCGCCGCCGGGGCCGAGGTCGTTACGGCCGTTTCCCCTGTATAAGCGGAATTGCCGGCGGAATTATAAGCCCTAACCCGGTAAGTATACACAACCCCCGGCTCGAGGCCCGTATCGGCATAGGCCGTGCTGTTGGCGCCTGTAATGGCAATCTCCCGGAAAACGCCGGCGGTGGCGGCGGAGCCGTTGCCG
>CAZAQM010000165.1:0-2215 GCA_964487385.1 uncultured Dethiobacter sp. | reverse complement strand
GCCTGTAATGGCAATCTCCCGGAAAACGCCGGCGGTGGCGGCGGAGCCGTTGCCGGTACCGGTGCCCGTCCTCCGCTCGATCTTAAATCCCAATTCATCATCGGAAACATCTTTCCATGTTAAATTGATCTGTGTGCTGGAAGCAACTGCCGCGCTCAGTTCCAGCGGCGTCGCCGGGACAGAAGCCAGGGTTACGGCAGAGGCCTCGGCGGTGGGCTCGGAAACGCCCGCCCCATTATAGGCCCGCACCCGGTACCAATAAGTGGCGCCCGGGGTAAGGCCGGTATCGCGGAACTGCCTCACATTGGGGCCGACAGTGGTGATCTCGGCATAATCGCCGTTTCCTTCCGCCCTTCTTTCGATGCTGAACCCCATCTCGTCATCAGACCTGTCCCGCCAGGACAGATCGATGGCCGAAGCTGAAACCGCCTTGGCCTCCAGTCCCCTTGGCGCCTGCGGCGGACCGGCAGCCAACACCGGGGAAAACACCCCAAGTCCCAGAACGTTCAGCAGCAGGAGAACCGTAAGCAGCAAACTCATCTTTTTCATCTTACTTCTTCCTTTCCCGTTTGTGTCATCATCTTCAGGGTAATCTACTCCTTAAGACGATAACCATAGCCGCTCGTTCCGCAATACCCGTTTCCAAATGTTTCCTGTAAAAATAAAAAAGCCTCCGCCAATATTGTTTGGGGGAAGCAAAATATCATTGCCGCCAGTAGATGATCAACGGCAAACTGAGACGATATTATTACTTACGGGAACCATCCGTGCGACCAGCCAAAGCCTCCGTCCCCGCGGTTGGTAAGGGCAAAGAGGCCGCAGATGAGCAGGTGCAGCGCGGGAAAGTTGTAGCGGGCCTGCCCCTCGAAGGCGAAGATGATCAGGACGAGAAAGGCCAGGTTGATGGTGGGAATGAGAATGCCGTCCGGCAGCCGAACGCCCTTGCTCAGGGCAGCCCGTACCACGGGGAAGACATTGGCCAGCATATACAACAGGCCGCAGGAAGATAAGAGATAGATCAGCACATCGCTGAGGGAATGAAAGAAACTGAGGCTTCTTCGGTAGGAAACCTCCTCCTCCGCACCCTGCGTGGAGGGAACCTCGTTCATAGCCCAACTGCGGATATCCCAGGCCCCCATGAAAAAGGTTGCTTTGAGGCGCAAAAAGCCCAGCTTGGCAAACTCCAGCGGATTTTCCGCAATCCACCGGCGGGCAGCCCGCTTCAGCTCCGGTTCCAGTTCCGCGGCAGCCAGCTGCACATAGCCCCCGTGCCGGTGCAAAGCCTCTTCCACCTGCCCCTTTAGTTCCGGCCCGGCGGGCACATCCTTCAGATCCATCCAACCGCCCGCCAGGTTCGCATCATTGTTATTGATATAGAGCACATAGCCCGAATTATAGGAAACAGGTATAAACCGGCCAAATTTGCGGTAGTTCCGGCAGGTCCAGGGGCCCACCACCGCCGTGGCCGCCACCAACATGACCACCAGCATGGCCGCGGCCTGTTTGAGATCCCTTCCCTTCAGCCAGAAATACGCGGCCGCCGCCAAAGGATAGGCCAGGAAAAAGGGCTTGGTCAAGGCAGCCACACCGATGAGGATCCCCAACAAGGGGATCCGCAGCCAATTATGAAACGTATAGACCTGCAGCAGCAAGATGAGCATAAAAATAAAGGTAATAAAAACTTCTGTCCCGATGACATTATTATAAGCCAAAAAATTCGGCAGGAAAGCAGCCAGGGTATAGGCCCCGTAGATAAAAAAACTGTTTTTGCCCGCGCCGCCATAATTGCCGCTGCCACCCTGATCGCCGCCCATGGCCTCTCCCACACCGGGGCTTGCACCTGCCCGCTCAACCATACCCCCGATTCCGCCCCCCAGCCTCCTCAGCAGTAAATAAAACACCACCAGGGTCAGGATGGAGAGGGCCACATTAAAAAACTTACCGGTTAAAATATCCCCATTGCCTGCCCAACGGTAAACCTGTCCCAGCGCCAGGGGATAAGCCGGCCCCTGCCAGGCCACCGGCGCTCCGTGAAAACTATGCCCGATGCCGCGGGATACATTAACAGCTATCTCCTGGTAAGTGGCAAAATCGAATAACTGCTCCGTGGGCACGGCCAGCACAAACCAGAGGCGCAACCAGGCAGCGGCGACAGTAACGATGAGCAGATAGAGCGGCCCGATCAGTCCCGCAGCCCGCCCCCCAAACAACCGCA
>CAZAQM010000164.1:0-4688 GCA_964487385.1 uncultured Dethiobacter sp. | reverse complement strand
ATCTGCACCTGTTCTTTAATATCTTCGGCCAGGCTTGCCACATTGAAGTTCAGAACGATAAAGCAACCCAGTATGAGCAGCGTCATGGCCACGACCGCGACAGAAGCAATGCTCATCCATCCATGGCGGACCACACTTTTAAGCGCCTCCCCAAGGAAATAAAAGAGGCTCCTAATGTGCATGTATATATACCCCTCTTTCCTGATCGCTTACCAGGCGACCACCATCCAGGACGACCACCCGTTTCTGAAAGTAATCAACCAGCTCTTTGGCGTGGGTGGCCACGATAACCGTTGTACCCCTGACATTGATTTCCTGAAGCAGGTTCATGATATCCATGGAAGTGTTGGGATCCAAATTCCCCGTAGGCTCGTCCGCAATGACGATAGCCGGACGGTTGGCGATGGCCCGGGCCACGCAAACCCTTTGCTGTTCTCCGCCGGAAAGCTGATCCGGTTTTTTCTGCGCCTTATCCCTGAGGCCCACCAGCTCCAATGAGAGGGGAACCCTTTTGGCAATTTCCCTGGCAGGGACACCGGTAACCCTGAGGGTAAAAGCGACATTTTCAAAAACATTCCGATCGCTTAGCAGGCGAAAATCCTGGAAAACCATGCCGATATTGCGCCTAAAATAAGGAATTTGCCGGCCCCTCAGCCGTGTTATATCCCTGCCGAAAATTTTAATGCTGCCCCGGGTCGGCAATATTTCTCTCAATAAAAGTTTTAGCAAGGTGGACTTTCCTGCCCCGCTGGACCCCACGATGAAGAGAAATTCGCCCCGATCGACCATCAGGTTTAAATCCTTTAAGACGACAATGTCGCTGCCAAATTGTTTATAAAGATGATTAATTTCGATCATAAGAAAGGCCATCCTTTTGCGATTCTTGGATTACCCGGCAACTTATGCTTACTTATTTCGACAGGTTATCCAAAAGTCCTTTTTTTCGGATGGCCAGAATGTGGAAAAAAGATCTGTTTCTCTTTACGGGCAGATATCAGCGCCTATTTTTTCTCCAGCCAGGGCATCATGGAACGGAGCTTTGCGCCGACCTCTTCCAAAAGGTGTGCCTCTTCCCTTCTTTTTAATGCCATCATGTGGGGCCGGTTGAGGCGAAATTCATTGATGCACTCCAGGGCAAAGCTGCCGTCCTGGACCTCGCCGAGCATTTTTTTCAGCTCCGCCCGCACCTGATCGTTAATTACCCTGGGCCCCCGGGTCAGATCGCCATATTCCGCCACATCGCTGACGGAATAGCGCATCCAGGAAAAACCGCCTTCGTAGAGCAGATCGACGATCAGTTTCAGCTCATGCATACATTCAAAATAGGCAATTTCCGGTTGGTAGCCGGCTTCCACCAGAGTATCGAAGGAAGCCTTGATGAGCGCCGTTACGCCCCCGCAAAGGATGGCCTGCTCGCCAAAAAGGTCTGTTTCCGTCTCCTCCTGGAATGTGGTGGCGATGACCCCGGCCCTGGTGCATCCCAGCCCTCTGGCGTAGGCCAGGGCCCGCTTGAGGCAGCGCCCCGTGGCATCCTGATGAATGGCTACCAAAGCAGGTACCCCTTTCCCTTCCTGGTACATGCGCCTGACCAGGTGGCCGGGGCTTTTGGGGGCAACCATAAAGACATCCACGTTGGCCGGGGCAACGACCTGGTTAAAAAGGATATTAAAACCATGGGCCACGGCCAGAGCCTTGCCATCGGTCAGATGGGGAAGGATATCCCGCTGAAAGACGGGGGGCTGATCGTTGTCGCCGATGAGCAACATGATTACCTGCGCCTCCGCTGCCGCCTCGGCCACAGTTTTAACCTCCAAACCATCTTTTTCTGCCTGTTGCCAGCTTGCGCTGCCCGGGAGATCGGCCACGACGACGCTAAGACCGCTTTCCTTTAAATTCTGGGCATGGGCATGCCCCTGACTGCCATAACCGACAATGGCAATCTTCTCATCTTTTAACTGTGCTAAATCTGCATCCTTGTCATAATAAATTGTCGCCATTTTCTCTCCGGCTTAAACGCCGGATCATGCACCTCCTGATTGTTCTTGTTTCCTGCTTCCTGTTTCTTGCTTCCTGCTTGTTTCGCCAAATACCGAGCATTTCCTGCCATAAAGAGGGAAATAATAATTTTAAACGGAAATTTTTAATCCCAGTGCTTTTTCCCCTGCCCGGATCAGGCTTTCCGGGGTCAACCCGTATTTTTGCAGCAGGGCGCTGGGGGCGCCCGACTCCCCAAAGGTATCCCGGATGCCCACCCTGACAACGGAAACCGGACAGCTTTCCGCCAGCAGCTCTGCCACCGCACCCCCGAGGCCGCCGATGATGCTGTGTTCCTCTGCGGTAACCACGGCACCGGTCTTTCCGGCCAGTGAAACGAGCAGCTCCGTGTCGAGGGGTTTAATCGTATGTACATTTACCACGGAGACATGGAGGCCTTGCTTTTCCAGCATGCCTGCTGCTTCCAGCGCCATTCCCGTCATGATCCCCGTGGAAACGAAGAGCAGATCCTCTCCCTCCCGCAGAAGCTGTGCTTTGCCCAGCTCAAAAGATAACTTTTCTGGAATGATCTGGGGAACAGCAAGCCTGCCCAACCGCAAATAAACAGGCCCGTCATAAGCGGCAATCGCCTCCACGGCCTGGAAAGTCTGCCTTCCATCGGCCGGCGCCACCACTGTCATATTGGGCAGAACGCGCATCAGGGCGATATCCTCCAGTGCCTGATGGGAAGCGCCGTCCTCCCCCACGGTGATCCCGGTGTGACTGGCGGCAATCTTCACGTTCAGACGGGTATAGGCAATGGAGTTGCGGATCTGATCGTAGACTCTTCCGCTGGCAAACACACCAAAGGTACTGGCAAAAGGAATAAAACCCGAAGCAGCCAGTCCCGCTGCCGTTCCTATCATATCCGCTTCGGAGACTCCCATATTAAAAAAGCGCAGGGGAAATTTTTCAGCAAAGAGCACCGATTTGGTCGATTTGGAAAGATCGGCATCCAGGGCCACAATCTTTTCCATCCTGCCGCCCAGTTCGACCAGAGCTTTACCGTAAGCTTCTCTGGTAGCCACCTTTTCCATGAGAAACGCCACCTCCTTTCCCCTCTTCCAACTCGCTCAGGGCAAGTTCATGCTCATCCTTTTTGGGTGCCCTTCCATGCCAATCCGCCTGGTTTTCCATGAAGGAAACCCCTTTGCCCTTGACCGTGCGGGCAATGATCATCGATGGGCGGCCTTTGTGGGAAAAAGCCCTGTTTACCCCTTCCATCAGCGAGCGGTAGTCGTGGCCATCCACCTCCAGGGTATGCCAGCCAAAGGATCTCCATTTTTCCAGCAGCGGTTCCGGGGACTTGATATCCCTCACCCAACCATCGATCTGCAGACCGTTAAAGTCGAGGAAGGCTAGCAGGTTATCGAGACGATAATGGGCGGAGGTCATGGCCGCCTCCCAGACCTGCCCTTCCTGGATCTCTCCATCTCCGAGGATAACAAAAACGCGCCTTTGGGAGTTATCCAGACGGGCCGCCAGGGCCATGCCATTGGCTGCGGAAAGGCCCTGGCCCAGGGAACCGCTGGACATTTCCACGCCCGGGGTTTTGCGCATATCGGGGTGCCCCTGCAGCATGGAGTCAATTTTGCGCAGGCGTTTCAGTTCGCCGGCAGGGAAAAACCCTTTATCTGCCAGCACGGCATATAATGCTGGACAGGCATGTCCCTTGCTGAGGACCAACCTGTCCCGATCGTCATCCCGGCAGGAGGCCGCATCGATCCTCATCACCTTGTAGTAGAGGAGGACGAGAATATCGAGGACAGAAAGGGACCCGCCCGGATGCCCCGAACCGGCTTCATAAATCATGCTGATGATATCTTTGCGCAGTTTTACAGCTTTTTTCTTCAGTTCTTCCAGGTTAGTATCTGTAAGCACTTGCAACCTAATTCCCCCTTGTGGCACAATTAAAAGTTGATTCTGCTGCAGAACAGACTTTATACAGTAGAATCAAAGATTAACTAGACTTTTTGAAAGCCCTCCCCTAGAACCTCACTCACAGAACTGACGATGACAAATGCCCCTGGATCAACCTCCTTGACGATCCTTTTCAGGCGGCTGACCTGGGTTTGAGGAATGACGCAAAGGATAATCCCTTTTTCCTCATTGGTATAGGCCCCGCGGCCATCTAAAAAAGTCGCCCCCCTCTCCAGCTTTTCCATAATTTTTGCGGCAATGGCTTCCTTCCTGGAACTGATGATCAGGGCTGCCTTGGAGATGGCAAACCCCTCCTGCACGAGATCGATGAACTTGCTGGAAACGAAAAGGGAAATCAGCGCAAACATGGCCAGTTCCGGGCCAAAAATAATGCCCGCCAGGATAACGATGAAAAAATCAGCCAGTATAAGGCCAAGCCCGCTGCTCAGCCCCCAGAAATGATTGATCAGCTGGGCCGCGAGGGCCGTTCCCCCGGTGGAACCCTGAGAACGAAAAACGATCCCCAATCCGATACCGCCCCCTATACCCCCAAAAATTGAACTTAAAAACAGATCCCCCGTAGCAAGAGGCAAAAAACCGGTGGCCCCAAGCGCCAGAGGGAAAAAAAGGGATCCAGCCAGGCTATGGCCGGCAAATTTCCAGCCCATAAAGATCCAGGCCAGGATAAAAAGCGGGATATTGGCCAGCAAGACCGTCGCTCCCACCGGTATCTC
>CAZAQM010000163.1:1664-4817 GCA_964487385.1 uncultured Dethiobacter sp. | reverse complement strand
TTTTCCTGCTGGGAGCCGGGTCCTGGCGGTGATTGCCGGTTTTTTCCCGCCCCCCGATCTTTTTCCCCTTCCGCGACAATTTTCCACAGTACTCCAGACCGCGGAATTGCATTGGGGGAAAAATCGGTGAATTCCATGACGCCAAAATCGAGCACATACATAGACTCGCCTTTGTGGTCGAACTTTACGTCGATGACCCTTTTGAAACCGTCCCCCCAGCGTCCGCCCCGGGGTTTTTTCTTATTCTTTACGAACCATTCATGCTCTCCGCTTTGCGGATCGACGATGATCACGCCGGTGGGCATTTGTTCCTGCAGATCCTCCGTCAATGGCTGGGCATCCCCAAAGACGGCTACAAATAAGCCCTGCTTCTGGAACCCTTGCGGCGCAAAATCCAACTTCATGGGCGAATAGTGGGAGGGCAAGATGGCCAGAGGAGGCTCTACATCGGGATGGTTTTCGATGAGAGGGTTAAGATTGATTCCTCTTTCGGAAACAAAGCGCTCATCTGTCAGCGGCAGTTCGCCGGCATAATCCGGCCAGCCATACCAGGCGCCCTCCTTGATTTTTACCACCCATTCCGGCGATCCTTTGACCGCCCTTTCCCCCCGATCGTCATAACCGAGATTTGTGGCATAAAGATCGCCTTCCGGCCCCAGGGCAAGGCCGAATGGATTGCGCAGGCCGTCGGCATAAACGGTTAGGGTTTCCTCCTCCGGATCGAAGCGGTGGATAGTTCCGCCGGCAGGGACTTTTCCCTCCACTTCCTCACCCTTTTCCCGCTCCTGGCCGAAGGGGGCAAAGGCGCCCGTCGTTTTTTTATCGGCGGGATCGGGGGTGCCAAGATCCAAGGCTTCATAATTTTCCCCTGTCAAAATAAAATCCCGCGAGGGAACGTCATGAAAATCAGGGTATCTGTCCGCCCAGGCGTAGAGAAAACTGTCCGAACCTACCACGCCTGTGTTGGTGGCCGTGCCCTGGCCAAAATAAAGGGCTCCGTCCCCACCGAAGAGCAGATCGTTGTTTTGATGGTCCCCCAGGGAAGGCAGGTCCTTGATGAGATCCCTTCTTTCCTTGCTTTCCAGATCGAGCTCGGTAATTTTGCCCCTGTGGGAGATATAGAGCTTATCGTCCTTCATGGCCAGGCCGTTGATCGGTCCGTTAAAATCCCTGGCTATCTCTTCGATATGGCCGTTTGTTCCAACCTTTACTATGCGGGCGATGGCTGTTTTGGGCCCGTAGGCATAGCCTGCTTCCGCGATATAAACATTCTCTTCAACGTCGATCAGCAGGGAGGTGGGGAAAGTAAACCCTTTGGCCACCACCTCCGCACGGTATCCCGGCGGAAGCTTTAAATCCTCCGGTTCGGTGCTGATGGCGGCTCGGAGCATTATCGGCGTCAAAATGAAGGCTGCAGCCAGCAGGCCCAGGGCGATATAGCTTCTCTGGACAGGCTGGCGCAGGGCCCATCTGCTGTAGAGCAACGCCACAATAATGCCATAAAGGCCAAAGGCCAGCAGGGGTGTCCAGTGATCGAGGGGATTTCTCATCTGGGGAGGAAAGCCAAGAATGAGCGGAATGAGGATCAGGACCCCCAGGAACCATAAAAGGAAACCCAATAGCAAGCCGGCAATGATCGTATTGCCCAATCGCAGCCTTCTTTCCCCGATTACCAGGGCATAGAGGATGCCTCCAGCCATCCCGAAAACCAGCAGGGCCGCGGCGCCGTTTACAAGATCAACCCTTGACAGCAAGAGGCCCAGGGGAGGCAGAAGCCAGGAGCCCCATAAGATCATTGCTCCGGCTATGCCCCCGATGATTCCCGCCAGCAGCCCCCAAAATATTCTTTTTTTTAACACCTTTTTTTCCTCCTCAATTTGCCTTTTTGGGCGAGCATTTTGTTGCCTTTAGTATCTGCAGGATATCCCGGCATATACAGTAAAAGCTTGATTTTCCATACCCTGCTGCCCGGGGAAATGGCAGGAAATCGCTGGAAACTGCGGAAGCCGCACTGTAAATTTGAATTCATGAAAGCAGTTCTGTAGTATTGATGATACTGGCAAAAGAGGCGGGGGAAGAACCATGAAGGTGATAATCATCGGTGCGGGCAAAGCAGAAATGCAGCTGGCGGAAGCCTTTTAAACGAAGAGCACGTTCTCATCATTATCGGCGGCGCACTTGCCCCGCTGACCAATTTGTCCAGGACAATCCTTTCATTTTGCATGATCCCGGGCAGACTGGAGATTTACACTGTCATCGTCCTGCTTTTTCCCCAGCCCTGGAAAAAGCAGTGGTCCCGATAAGGGCAGCAAGGCAATGATCTTGTAAAATGCCGCTGCCACATGGACAAAGAGATAAAATAATAGCATGCGGGCTGCCCGGGCAATATTCATTGGCCTTCTGTTAGACAACAGTTCCCATGCATAATGCGGCGTGCCCTCCTGCATCTACGCCCAGAAATCCGGCGACCTCCTTATCCCGCGGTTGGCCGAAAACTTCTTTGGGGCTCCCTATTTGTTTTATTTTCCCTCCAAGTATGATGCCAATCCTGTCTGCCAAAATATTTGCTTCATTGAAGTCGTGCGTAACATGGACGATGGTACAGCGGTATTTTTGATGCAGTTCTTTGAGCTCGCGGCAGAGCATTTTTTTGGTGTTGGGGTCCAGGGCACTGAGCGGCTCGTCCATCAAAAGGATTTTGGGCTTTAAAATTAGGGCCCTGGCCAGCGAAATGCGCTGCTGTTCGCCGCCGCTCAGCGTGCCGGGGAAACGCTCCAACAGATGGGCGATTCCCAGCATATCCACCAGAGGCTGCATATCATCCTTTATTTTTTCAGGGGGGACCTTGCGCAGCTGCAGCCCGAAGGCGATGTTTTTATAAACGTTTAAATGGGGGAAAAGGGCATAGTCCTGATAAACAAATCCTATCTCCCTCTTTTCCGGGGGAATTTCCAGCGAATCCAGATTATCGATGAGAATTGTACCGGCCTGCGGGGCATATAAACCGGCAATCAGTTCTAGTATTACGGTTTTGCCGGTACCTGTCGGCCCCAATATGGAAAAGAACTCCCCTGCCCGGATCTCCATGCTGACATTTTTCAGCGAAAAATCGCCCAGGGTGATCGACACATTTATTAATTTAATCATCTTCTT
>CAZAQM010000163.1:0-1564 GCA_964487385.1 uncultured Dethiobacter sp. | reverse complement strand
ACGAAATCCCCGCCAAATTTGTTAAAGATATACAGGGAGATGATGGAGATAAAGATGAGCAGGTTTGCCGCGGCCATGGCTTCCTCCAGATCCCCGGTGGACATGTTAAGAAAAAGGGAAATGGGCAGCGTCTCCGTGCGGAAGCGGGTGGCGCCCGCCAGCATGAGGGCGGCGCCAAACTCTCCCAGCGCCCTGGCCCAGGTGATGACCGTCCCGGCAATGATGCCGTTTTTTGATAGGGGCAGGGTTACCTTAAAAAAGGCCTGGGCTGGCGTGCAGCCCAGGGTCCTGGAAATAAACTCCAGCCGGGGATTAACTGATAAAATGGTCGACTTCATTACCCGGATTACAAAAGGAAGATTGACAAAAAACTGGGCAATGATGATGCCATTGATCGTAAAAACAAAGGGAAGGCCGATTTTTTCCAGCCAGGCCCCGAAAGCTGTCGTGCCAAAGAAGAGCAAAAGGCAGACCCCCGATACCACGGGGGGCAGGGCCAGGGGCAGATCCAGCAGCGTGTTGAACAAAGATTTGAGGGGAAAATCGATCCTGGCCAGAACATAGGCCACGGGAATGGCGATAATAATGCACAAAGTCGTAGAGATCACAGAGGTATAAAGGCTAAGCTTTATGGCAAACTGAATCTCCGGTGTGGCAAGGGAACTGCCAATATGCGGAACACCTTTGATGAGCACCGTGGTAACCGCTGCGACGATAAAAAGAAAGGTAAAGGCGGATATCAGGGCCATGCAAAGCTTAAACCTGTCCTTAAAAAGAGCTTTCATCTAATTTGCCTCCGGCGCCGGCCTGAACCCGCATTTTTCCCAAACGGCCATAGCTTTTTCGCTGGCGACGAAATCAAGAAACTTGTTGGCTTCCTGCAGATTGGTTGAACATTTTAGGGAAACGACCGGAACAGTTTTAATGTATTGATCGAGATCGGTGGTGGGCACGAGTTCTATTTTTTCGTGGTCTTCCAAATTATCCTCCCAGATGATGGCCACATCTCCCTGCTCCAGGGCGAGATAGGCAAACAGCTCGTTGACCGTTGCTGCCCGGGCAACGACGTTTGGCTCCACCTGTTCAAAAATATTGTTATCCGTCAGCATCTTGTCGGCAAGCTTCCCAATGGGATTTGCCTCAGGATCGCCAAGGAGAACTTTAACGCCAGGTTTGGCAAAATCATTAATTCCTGTAATACCGGCAGGGTTTCCCGCAGGTACGGCAATCACGGGGATATGCAAAACCACCGGTACCTGTCTGTCGATCTTCTCTCTTTCGATCAGCTCTTTTAGTTCGGCCACATCACCCGGGAGAAATACATCGCCTTTGTTGACGGTCAATATCTGCCCCACGCATTGGGCCGATCCCCCGTAGGAAAATTGGATGAGGGCGCCGGTTTCTTCCTGGAACATGGCGGCAATTTCCTCCATGGGCTTGCGCAATCCGGCGCCGCAATAGACTAACAATTCTTCTCCTTCGGTTTTTTGCAGCTCCTGATCTGTGTCCGGCGCAGCGGGATTTTCCACACTTTTGTTTCCACACCCGCTAAACAACACCAATA
>CAZAQM010000162.1:0-4821 GCA_964487385.1 uncultured Dethiobacter sp. | reverse complement strand
GCAGCGGTTCCCCATTCAGGGTATTGGCCACGATATAGCCATCGTCATGGGCAATAGCAGCGCTTTCCAGCGTCGTATTCCATCCGTCACCGCCGGTTATTTTAATGCTATAACCCAGGGCAGCCAGTTCATCGTTAAAGTTAAAATGCTTAGACCCTACATCGGGATTATCATCAACCATACCCACCAACAGCCAGAGGGGCACACCGCCCCAGACATCGCTATTGTCGTCTGTCCATGTGACGCTATGAGAGGAACTGCAGGCCAGACCTTGCTCAAAATAGGCCTTGCTCACGTTTTCATCTTTTGCACCCGAAAGCCTGAGCGTCCAGTCCGTCGGGACAGCCCCACCGGTATCCGCAACTGTTTTTACTGCAGCAGTGGCAGCAACTTTTACTGCATCATAATCTGTCTTATCGACGCCGGTAACATAATAAAATTCAACCTCGTCGCCGGTACCAAGCTTGATGAGGTTAAGGGCATACTCGGCACCATCGAAGCCATCCTTGAAAACTCCATTAACAAAGGCGGACCACTGGCTTCCACCCTTGACATAGGGATAATCACCTATATCGTCCAAGAGAAGAACGCCATGTTCGGCAAATTTTTTGTCGCCAACCACATAGGTAAAGCCTTCCGCATCTGCAGCAGCCTGGAGAGCGCCCAAAGGCGTATCACAGTTTACGTCATAGGACTCTGTCCCGACAGACACGCTAAAGGTCTCGCCGGGAACGAGTGAAACTTCTCCCTCGTAAAGAACATCCATTGCCGGGGGTTCAATGTTGCTGTAAATATTCAGCTCAGAAACCTTCTGTACCGAAAGCCCCGTGGTGGTCGGATGCGTTCCTTGGTAGTAGTACCAATATTCGGGATCCGCTGCTTCATGCCAGTCCCAGTTGCCAAAGACATGATAATAACCCGAAGGCAAACTTTCAATGCTGGTGGGGCCCTCTTTATATGTAGCCCCGGCAAACCAGACCAGGCGCATACCATCGGAATAGCCGTTATCCGGATACTCTCCATCCTGGTACCAGCAGATGACCATAGGACCTTCACGATCTTCATTATATTCATAGACGTTTTTATAGGCAAACGTTTTTTTGAAGTTATCTATTGCCTTTATAATAAGGGTATCGCCGTCCTCCATACCCCCGACCAGCTCACAAAGGTCCATCACATTGGTACCCATGAGGGCGCCCATATCCTTGGTATCCCAATTTTGATCTTCCTCTTCGTTCCAACGAAGCCTCTCCTGCTCCTCGGGATCAGGATCATCCACAGGGACAGGGCCTTGATGATAGTAACGCGTTACCCCATCGCCCATTACATCCAGATTATCCATCAAGAACTCATAGTCAACGGTAATTGTTTCAAGAACTGTCGTACCGTCAGCAGCATACTTGGTAATGGTCAGCTCTGTTGTCGCTGCGGATACTGTTTGCGGTGCAACTGCCATAAAGGCAAATAGTGCCACCAGTATGATCAATGATAAAGCCACAAGCTGCCTTCGCTGCCCATGCTTTCCTACTCTGCTCATATCTTCCCTCCGAAAAAACATATTTAGAAACACCTCTCCTTTTGATTAGGAACCTATTAACTATCCACAATTCAACATGCTTTGAAAAAGGTAAAAACGGGTACATCCTTTACGTGCATAACGCCAACGGAACACCTTTACCAAGACAACTTATCCCCTGAAAATATTAAAAATCTACCTCCCCCTTCCCATGCAGATCAGAATGATCTTCGTTTAAAATTGCGCAACTAACGCGCTAAAGTTTGTGCAGTGCATTTATGATCACCGTCGCTGCCTCCGCCCTGGTGGCGCTGCCCTGCGGGCGGAAGGTGTGATCGGGATAACCCGTGATGATGCCATTTTCCGTTGCGGCGGCAATGGCCTCCCCGGCCCAGGGGGAAATACTGCCGCTATCGGCAAAGTTCAGTGTTCCCTCTGCTGCGGGCACCTTGGCCGCCACGGCAATCATTGCCGCCATCTGTTCCCGGGTGATCAGCTCGTCCGGCCTGAAGGCATGGTCCTCAAAACCCCCGGCAATACCGGCAGCCGCAGCTATGGCCAGATAATCCCCGGCCCAGTGATGGGCGGTGTCGGCCAAGGACTCCCCTCCCCGGTCTTCAAATTGAAAAGCCTTTACCAGCACGGTGATGAATTCTGCTCTGGTTATCCCTCTATCGGGCCTGAAGGTACCATCCGGGTAACCGTCGATAGCACCAAGGATCGCCAGCTCTTTTATGCCTGCCTCCGCCCAGTGACCGGCAATATCCGACAGCTCCGGCCCAGTTTTGCCCATGACTGCAAGCTTGGAAAAGCGATCCACCTTAACCGTTATCCATTGAGCAGACACCTCGCCGCCAAGGCTTGCCCAGCAGCGTGACAGATCGTCATATTGAAAAATACCCGGAGCCCCGATCCCGGAAGCAGCCAGGGGATCAAAGCCGAGGCTGACGATCACTTCTCCGGCAAAGCGGTACTGTTTTTTGCCGTCCACCCTGAATTCAAAAACATCGCTAAGAAGCTTATAACCCGCCGGCGCCGCGGGGGGGCTGCTCAGCCTCTCTATGGTAATCTCCGCCTTTTCGCTTCCTGGCAGAATACCGCCAGGTATCTCCACAGAGGCATCATCCCCAAGGCTTATCGTGCCGCCTGCTGCCGGTTCAATTATTGCCGACACCCTGGCGGGAAGGGAAACCATGACGGCATATTGGGAAAGGTGATCGATTTCCAGACGGATGGTTTTATCAAGTATTTTGCCGCCAAGGTTGACCCACGCCTGCCTGGCCTCATCATAATAATGGATGGCAGGGTCCTGCCCCTTGCCAACCTCCTCAGGGTTGAAGCCAAACCCAATGATCACTTTTTTTGCAAAGCTGTAACTGTTTTTGCCATCGACAGTAAACTGATACGTGCTGCCGAGCTGCTTGAAACCCATCGGTGCGGCAGCGGGGGGCTTGGCAAGCCGCTTAATGGCAACCTCCACTGCCTTGCTGCCAGCCAGTGCGCCAGCTGGTATCTCCATGAAAGCTTTATCCCCAAGTTTTACCTTGCCGCCCGTGCCTGGTTTGATCGCCTCCGTCACAGTGGCAGGCAGGATCGCCATCACGGCAAACTTTGTAAAATGTTGCACTTTTATCGTTATGGTATTGTCCGCCGCTTCGCCGCCAAGACTTATCCATTCCCCCAGCGTTTCATCATAATAACAGACGGAGGGGATCTCCCCCTTGGCTAAAACAGTTGGATCAAAAGCAAATGTAATAGTCACTTCCTTGGAAAAACTATAGTTCTTCTTGCCGCCTATGCTAAATTCAAAAACATCGCCCAGCAACCTGAATCCTGCAGTGAATGCAGGAGGTTTTTCCACCCTATCGATCTTTACCTCCACGGCACTGCCGCCGGGCAGGGCACCAGCTGGTATTTTGATAATAGCCTCATCGTCCAGGCTTACCTCCCCATCTTTATCCGGTTTGATTTCCCCGCTGCTGCTGGTTTTTACAGGAATTATATTATAGGCAAAAGCGGCCATATCGCTGTTTGCTTGCCCAGGGCCGATGACGATGGCCTTGATGGTCGTATCTTTGGTCAGCTCGATCGGTTTATTGATTGCAGCCACGGCCTCATCTCCTCTTGAGGAGTGCCAGCGTTGGGCAACCGGGTTGAACATGGGGCTGTTTAGCGAGGGGGTGCTGCCATCCGTGGTGTAATGAACCTTGTCCATATCATCATAAGCACTGGAGAGTCCCACCAGGGTTCCAGCTGCTACCTCACCGGGCAATGGCCTGGCCGTGGGCATTTCCCATTTGGATACCGATTCGGTAAGCAGCTCAAGCTTATTAACATTTTTGACGAACAGCGGGCCGGTCTGCTCGGTCACAGCCCTTTGCCCCAACATGAACAGAAGATCCCTTTTCCTCATATCGACAGGGCTATCTGAACCTTCTACGCTTTCCAGGCCAATAATAGTCTCCACAGGAGCTGCACCCGAAGGATCGCCGGGAATATGCCCGTCGGCATCGCCGCCGGTTTTGAAGTTGGGAAAACGGTAGCGGCTATCATTTAACAGTTCCTGAACCGTAAACGTCATGCGGTAACCATCGGAGGAAGAAACTCTGACAAGCGTGGCATCCGCCTTAATTCCGCCGGCAGCAGCAAGCAGATCCTGCAGCTTTACCCCTCTGCCCACATACCAATTTTTGCTGGGCCAGGTGTTGATAGAGCTGTACACTTCCTGGTGCTGGGGCATTGCCTCCAGTTCAGCCAGTGTAAACGTTTTTGTTTTGCTCACTCCGGCTCCCGTGATTGTCAGGGCAATTTCTCCCTCGATAATCTTCTGCGTTACGGTGGCATCGTCGTATCCGCTTGCTCCGATAGTAATGTTATAGCTTCCGGAGGCAGCAAACACACCTGCGTCAATGATAACCCTGCCGGCATTTCTCGTATCGTATTTATCCGGGGAAAGTGTGGATCCATCAACGCTCACCCTGCTAATGCTTCCCCGCCAATTGGCGTTATCCGTAAAGGTTAGTTCGACTTCCTGCCCTATTACCTTTTCATCAGTGCTTAACGTTGGAGGGTTTTTCAGACTTGGGGTTGACGATCCCACTTTCACCGTGGTGGTGATGGCATCGGTGAAGGAGCCATCTTCGGTGGTAACAGTAATCTCCGCAGTGCCTGCCGACTGAGCTGCCACCAAACCAGCCTCGTCCACTGTAGCGACAGTTTCATCGCTGCTACTCCAGATAACTGCCTTGTTTGTGGCGTTATCGGGCTTAACAACAGCAGTGAGACTGATAGTACTGCCAACATTC
>CAZAQM010000161.1:0-4867 GCA_964487385.1 uncultured Dethiobacter sp. | reverse complement strand
GGGCCCTCAATGTGAGGAGGGGCCTGAGAAGGGCTGATGAAAAGCACCCCAAAAATCATTGGGCGGTAAGGGATAATGTGCTCGAACAAAAGCTCCTCGATTCCTATTATGAATTCAAGGGCTGGACAAATGAGGGGATACCCACCAAGGAAACATTGGAAAAATTGGGTTTGGGTTTTGTCAGCGAGGACTTTTTGCGCAGGGGGGTCCTAACGATTCTAACGGAATAATTTTGATTTTTCTGCTTGTTTTTGCTATAATGTCCTTTAATGGCCTTTTGGGGCAGGCTAATCTTGGCATTACGTATTGGGCAGGGGGTGGGGCAGCCAGCGGGATTAAGAAAGACAAATATCAGGTTTATTATTTAGAAATGCCGTCGGAATTATTATTTTTTTGGTTATGTTGGTTATGGTTTATATTTTTTATTATGGAGGATGAAACATGAAGGGAAAATCTAATCAGCCAACTGTTGCCAAAGTGGACTTTACAGCTAATCCAGCTCCCCTTGGTCTGCTAGGCTTCGGTATGACAACAGTGCTTCTTAATCTTCACAATGCCGGATTTTTTGGCATGAGCAGCATGATTCTGGCCATGGGTATTTTTTACGGCGGTATCGCGCAAATTATTGCCGGAATAATGGAATGGAAAAAAGGCAATACCTTTGGCACCACCGCTTTTACTTCTTATGGACTTTTCTGGCTGACATTGGTCGGCTTGCTCGTTATTCCCAAAGGATTATGGGGGGATCCCGCAGGAAGCATCGATATGGGAGCATACCTTTTTATGTGGGGACTGTTTACGGCGGTTATGTTTGTAGGAACGCTGAAAATAAATGCACGCCTGCAATTTGTATTTGGCTCCCTGGCCATTCTGTTTTTCCTGCTGGCCCTGGGCGATTGGACAGGCAGTGCGGTAATCACGCAGATTGCCGGATATGAAGGGATTATTTGTGGTTTTTCCGCCATCTATGCAGGTTTGGCCCAGGTGTTGGAGGAACTTAGCGGCAAAGCTTAGGCCAGGCGGGGATTACAATGCTATTGCACTTTTCTACAGACAGGCACGGGCATCCCTGCACCGGCAAAGGGTTACAGTAGAAGTGCATCATCTTACAGGCCGGCAGTGGATGGTCACCCCCTGCCGGCCGATTTTTGCATGAAAGAAATGATGGCAGGTTAGCCCAGGGCTACGTCTAAAATCATCATGATGGCGAAGCCGATTAGGTAGCCGATCGTGGTGATATCGGAATGTCTTTTTGTTTCTCCCTGCCTTCCCTCGGGAATCAGCTCCTCAATGACAACGTAGATCATTGCCCCGGCGGCAAATGACAGCGCATAGGGCAGGATCGGGCGCATGGACATCACGGCAAAGGCCCCGATAACCCCAAAAATGGGCTCGACTATCCCCGAGGCCTGTCCAAGCAAAAAAGCCTTTTTACGGGAAAACCCTTCCCTTCTCAGGGGGATCGATACTGCCGCACCCTCCGGAAAATTTTGCAGCCCTATGCCTATGGCCAGGGCTATCGCACCCGCCAGGGAGGCCGAAGGCAATCCGTAGGCCACGGCGCCGAACGCCACGCCCACAGCGAGTCCTTCGGGGATGTTGTGAAGCGTGATGGCTAGCACGAGAAGTATGCTTCTTTGCCAGCCGGTCTTTATTCCCTCAGCCTGGGAGATATCGAGCCCTGTATGCAGGTGGGGCAGCAGTTTATCCACGGCGAGCAGGAAGGCGCCGCCGCCTAAAAAGCCCAGGGCAGCTGTTAGCCATGGGAGCTGGCCCAGCTCTTCCGCCATTTCAATGCTTGGCGCCAGAAGCGACCAGAAACTGGCAGCAGTCATTACCCCCGCTGCGAACCCCAGCATGGCATTTAAAACGCTCTTGTCAATTTTTTTGAAGAAAAAGACCAGGGAAGCCCCCAAAGCCGTTACAGCCCAGGTGAACAAGGTCCCTATCAGGGCTTGTACAACAGGGGAAAATTGCGATAGGTATCCGATCAGGTTTTTCACCCCCAAACATTATTGAACATAATATTCAATTCATGTCCCAAAACTAAAAAGTTTGTTGCCGGGTGGGCATAATTTAGCCCCCAGTAAGTTTTTGCTACCGGGGGCTAAATTATGCTAACATTATGCCTGTCAGGAAAGGCGATCAGTACGTCACAAAAGTTGTCAGCACGGTGGATAGCCAGGGAAAGGCGACGAGCAGCGCCAGGCCTATGGCAAAAGGTATGAAGAAAGGAAAGACGCCCTTAAAAATTGTTGTCAGCTGAACGTTTTCCGTAATTCCTTTCACAACGTAGGCGTTTACCCCCACCGGCGGGGTTACCACGGCAATCATGCTGAGAACGACGACAATGACCGCAAACCAGATCAGATCGCTGCCCATGGTGTTGAGAATAGGCAGCAAAATAGGCATGAGCAACACGATAATGGGCATGGCATCGATAAAGCAACCGAGAATAAACCAAAAGACGATGATGAGTAGCATCACCACCGTGGGGGAGACATGCATGGCGATGACCCAATTGGCTAGTTTCATGGGAATAGCCGTGCGTGTGATGAAGTGGCCGAAAATCGTCGCGCCGGCGATGAGGAGCATGATCATGCAGGAAAGACGCAATCCGTCCCTAGTTGCCCCAATGAATTTATCCCAGGTCAGCTGGCGGTTTATCAGCCCGATCAGAATAACCACCGCAGCGCCCATGGCTCCGGCCTGGGTAGGGGTAAACCATCCGGCAAACAGCCCGCCGATGGTCACGGCGAAAAGAATGGCAGATTCGATAAGCCCTTTTAACGAAACAATTTTTTCTTTAAAAGTGGTGGTGGGGCCAACTGGCCCGCAGGAGGGGTTGCGCCGGCAAATGACATAGATAGTGAGGATAAAAAGTGTTGCCAGCAGTACTCCCGGGATTATTCCCGCCACGAAGAGCTTGCCGATGGACTGTTCGGTGAGGATGCCGTAAACGATAAAGATAGTGCTGGGGGGGATCATCACCCCTATGCCGCCCGATACGGTCACCGTTCCGGTGGATAACCAGTCGGCGTAGCCAAACCGTTTCATCTCCGGAATGGCTATTTTCCCAATCGTGGCGCAGGTGGCGCTAGTCGAACCGCAAACGGCGCCAAAGATGGCCGAGGCCGCGATAGTGGCTACAGCAAGTCCCCCTGCCATGTGCCCAAAGATAGCATGTGCTGTTTCAAAGAGCTTTTTGCCGATACCTGCAGCAAAGGCATAACAACCCATGAGCACAAACATGGGGATAACGCTTAGCGGATAGGAGGTGAACTGTTCGAATACGTCCCTGGGCAGCAGTGCAAAGCCCACCTCGGGAGAGACGAGGTAGGCGTAGCCGGCCACCCCGGCCAGCGCCATAGCAAAGGAAATAGGCGTACCTATGGCAAAAAGAATAAGCATAAGTAATAATCCAAGTAACCCAACTATATCCGGACTCATCCCTTCACCACCCCAATCGCAGATTCTAACAATTCCTTCAATAGTACCAGGCAAAGTGGAATACAGCTAATGGCTATCCAGAAAGCAAAGGGATAAAGGGCAATTTTGGAAGCGGCCGTCACATCCTGATTGATTTTTAATGCCATGCCATAATCAATGCTCTTCCAACAAAGAATTACAAAGAGCGCCAATCCCAGCACGGCGACGATGAGGTGAAAAACATATTTCAGTCTGCCCCGAATGCTATCCACAAACTCAATGCGAATATGCTTGCCATCGTTTTTAGTAGCAGTAAGTGCAGCGGCCATGGCGATCACCTGCAAAAAATAAACAATTTCCGTTCCAGCGGCGATAGGTTTGCTGAATAATTTAGCGCCGATAACGTCAATTAAGTTGCTGATGATTATCCCCACTATGGCAACGATGGCAATATTTTCGAACCAGGTGCCAAGTGAATAGCAAAACTTTTCTAACCCCTTGAGGGCACCGGGTGGTGCGCCTCTACTGACTGAAGCGCTGTCAGATGAATTATTTTGCAATATATTGCTGGATTCTTTCATACGCTACGCTACCTCCGCAAATTATGGGGTAAGCGAGCTAGGCTGGCTTACCCCATTATTAACTTAAGTTTTCTTACTTAGACTGCCAATATATTTTAAATATCTGCTTCAGATGGAATATTTTCCTCGATTTGTACCTGATCCCAGTATTTCATGCGTTCTTTGATAAAGGCAAACTGTTCCAAGACAGTCTGCTCAGAACTGCCCTTGCCTACCATTTTGGCAACATAATCATCCAAAACCGGCTGCATGGCATCTTTCCAGCGAGCAGCTTCCTCGTCGGAAAGGGTAATAAACTCGGCCCCTTGCTCAATAGCCAGCTGGAATCCTTCCACGTTCATGATATTCCAGCCAAGCCCCATCTTTAGTTCATACTCTTCTCTCAGGTCGAGGAAGATTTGCTTGATGTCCTCCGGCAGGCCGGCCCATTTGTCTTTATTCATGGCAATATAGAAGATATATTGGTTGCCCATGCTGGGGCAATAGGTGGTGTATTGGGTCACATCCGCAGTTTTGAAGCTTTTTAACGTCTCGGAGCTGGCCATATAACCATCTACAGTGCCTTTTGACATAGCCTCATATACTTCTGCCATGGGGATATCACGGGGTGTAGCACCCAGCGCTTTCAGGGCATCTGCTATTTCGCCTTTACCGACCATGCTTTTGCCTTTAAAGTCTTCCATTGTTTTGAGCGGACCACTGGCAGTGTTCACTGATGCGGTGGAACCGCCCCACAAGGCCAACAACTGGAAATTATCCCATTCCTTCGGTTGGTACTGGGCCAGGAAATCCTGTGCAATATGTGTTCCCACCCAACTGGATGAATAACCAAGCGGGAGGACAAGGATTTCCGTTTC
>CAZAQM010000160.1:0-4904 GCA_964487385.1 uncultured Dethiobacter sp. | reverse complement strand
ACTGCAGCGCCTCATCCCTGGCCTCCTGCTCACCGCTGCCGGATTCCAGCGCTTTCCCGGCCGCGGCCAGGGCCGCCGCATCCGCCGCATCCTGCAGCCTGGCCCGGCAGTAGTGCAAGCTGCCCAGGTCCGTCACCAGGCCCAGGGAGAGGATAATCATCATCAGCAGCACGGTCACCAGGATAAAGACGCTGCCCTGTTCATCTGCGAGCAGGACAAAGATCTTTTTCGGTATCCGGCCCGCCCGTTTACGGCGCACCGGGCTCATTATCCCTCTCCAGGCGCATCACCGCCGTCGCCGAAAATTTCAAAGGGGATTCGAAGGTGTAATTTCCGGGATCCTCCGGGACCTCATCTTGATGATAAGGCAGGGGCATGAAATGGATGACCTCCCCGCTGACCGTGACCCGCACCGGATTGCCGGCGGTTTTACCATCCAGATATTCGATTATAACATCATCCGGGTTCAGCCCCCCCAAAAACAGGCCCAGGGGATAGACCCGCTCCACCGCAGCCTTGATCTGCTCTTCTGCATCGGCCTCATCCCAGACCACAGCCGCCTGCCGCGCCCCCTCCCGCGCCGCGGCATTGAGCGCCAGCAGCCCGGTAAATACAGCCCCGACCTGGATGATCCCCATCAGGATCAGGATCAGCGCCGGCAGGATCAGGACAAATTCAAGGAGCGACTGCCCCTCCGCAGGGCGGTGCAGCCGCCGCAGCAGGCTGCATATACTGCTTTTTTTACGGTCCATCAGGTCACGGCACCCCCTTGCCCGTTACAGCCAGGTGACCAGCCCGGGAATATATCTCTGCACCAGGCCGCTCAGCGCGAGCAGCGCCCCCAGGGCGATGAAGACGCCGTAGGGCAGATAAAGTCTCTTCCCGCCGTTACCTTCCGCCGGCGGGGCCAGTCGCCGCGCCAGCGCCTGCAGCGCCGGGTAGGGCAGCCGCGCAGCCAGGTAAGCCAGCGGCAGGTGCAGCAAACCCAGCAGCAGAATGCGCAGCGTTTGCCAGAGGCGCCCCTGCAGCAGCAGGCAGAGCAGAGCAGCCGCTCCGCCGGCAAGCGCCGCGAGCAGCGCAGCCGCCAGGACAAACCGGGCTCCCTGCAGGGCGCCCACCGCAGCCAGGAACTTGACATCGCCGGCGCCCATCCCGCCCAGGGCAAAGGGCGGCAGAAAAAGCCCCCCCCCCAGAAGCAGACCGGACAGCGCCAGCCAGAGCCCGCCCCAGCCGCCGGTAAGGACATGGTAGAATAGGCCCAGCAGCATGGCGGGGAAGGTCAGATAGTTGGGGATCTTGCGTAAAGCGAGATCAAAATAGAGAGCAAGGGCGCAGAGCAGCACCAGCGCCGCACCGTTAACACCAATAGACATCTGCCGCCCCTCCCGCAATCAGACTGCAAAGACTCCCTGCCCTGTTTCACTATTCCTGCCCCCGCGTCACTCTGAGCGCCGCGAAGGGCACTTCTTTTTCCCCTAACCGGCAACCAGCGGGCCCCCCGCTCAGGATCACGGCCGCCCCGCCTTTATGAAAGCAAGTGCCAGCGCAATTTAAACCATAATTCGACAAAATTATGCCCTTTTCCTGCCGCGCTGCACAGCAGCTGGAGTAACTGCGGTCGCGAAAGGAGGGGAAAAGAGATGGAACCGACTCCGGTGCACCTTCCACGTCCTGCGCCGATAAATCTGCAAAGCCGCCTTTCGATGAAAAATCCCGGGGGCGGGTCACCGCCCGCCGACCCGGGACTGTTCACTTCCTGTCGCGCCATGCCCCCAGGCCTGTGTCAGAGACCTGGTCCTATTTTCCTATATCTTTAACCACCCCTTTAACCTTTTCCATTACATCAGCGAACAGCAACATGATATCCTGGCCCAGCATTTGAAAGACCAGGATTCCGGCGACGGCGATCCCGGCGATCACCAGGCCGTACTCGACCATGGTCTGCCCTTCCTCTTCGCGGATCAGCTTCTGCAGTGTTTTGATCATTTTTTACCCTCCTACTTGAATGATGATCTGGCAATCCTTGCTTCGCCGCCCTGCCAGGCCGGGCGTTTTTAGCCACTCCCGGGGGCGGTGACGCCCCCGGGAGAATAGCGCGTTGCGGAGATCTGCTTTCAGATCCTAGTTTGTGGGCATTGGGTCGGTAGCCTCATCGGCTTTCTTCATGATCCCGAAACTGTAGTTTTTCAGTTCCACCCAAGCGTTGCCGACCTGTTCATTGTCCCAAATCGGCTCGTCCCCTTCTCCGGCTTCGTGGCCCCAGGCGAATCCCTCAGAGCCTTGCATGGCCTGGACCACCTCGATGGTGACCGCGCCGCGCGCAGGACTGACCAGATGGAAATAGCCCATGGGGGTGGTATAAACCACATGACCGTTTAAGATCATCTCGACCTGTCCGTTGGCCTTGGCCTGAATCCGCAGTTTGTTCCAGTCCTCATTGTTGAAGTCGAACAACTCAGTAGCGTCTATGGGGTCACCTGCTTCATCTTTCAACAGCGGCATGTAGAAGTTGCCGGCAACATTATCAAAGTCGCCTTTGCCTCCCTTGGTATCGAGCACGCGGATTTCGCCGCTCTTGGAGATGCTGATGCCGACCCGCTGCGGATAGGGTTCACCGCTGGCAGAGCTGGTATGGAGCATGAACTCCATATTGAAGCGGGCTTCCTGATCCGGCTCTCCACCAGGAAGAAGATCGGTGCTGTGGATGTTTTTGAACTCGATCTCACCGTAGGGCAGGTTCGGAGCAATCATATACTTCCAGAACTCAGCACGCTCTAATAACTGCGGGCGCAACCCGGCGAAGCGGTAGATCGTGTAACCATCCTCTGCGATAGACTTCCAGACAAAACCCGTACCTTTACCAGTAATGGTGGGACTTTCCTCTCCTCCGAGAGGATCTTCCATCCCTACCGTCATTGTGCCGAGGAGCAGAGTGCCATTCTCAGCTCTCCAGTAGGTTCTATTTGAATTGCTATCTATCGGCTGGGTACCGACATCAGGTTTTGTGAAGCTAGTTTGGTTACTGTAACCGCGGGTCGTAAGGTAGTCATATTGTTCGCTGTTGTGCCACAGGTAGCCCATTTCATATACATTGCCATTATTTTTTACTCCCGGCCCGGTAATTCCGTCAAACCTGAAATCAAAGTAATAGAGCCTGGTCTCCTGCGGAACCGATTTTTTATTGACGGTCTTCAGGTTTTCGTCCCTTGCGAAAGCCTGCACGGAGTATGACCCGACCTCTGTGGGCCGGTATGCACACGTATCCTGGCCTTCCTCATACCACTTAATCTCCACGCGGCTTTCACCCTTGTAGATATAGTAGCAGTAAGAGATCGTGTCCCCGCCGTCGTGTTTATCGGGCAGTACGACTGTCCAGACCCACTCTTTGTCGAGATCTCCCAGGTCGCAGTTCAGCGCCACATCAGTGATGCGGAAGGGTTCTATAGTATCGCCTGTAAATTTAACCGGGTCTGATTCCTTGATCTTGGTAGTCCCGGCATCGTCCCTGACAAAGGCTTGCACATAGTATTCAGTATCATCACCTTGCGTGGGCGTAAAGACAATTGTATTCTCGGCGCTGTACCACTGGATATGCACGCGGACGCCGGCTTCGTAGACATAGAAGGCGTACTCAAGCGATCCTTCACCGCCACTAGCCGTTGCTTTCCATGTCTGCGGTGCACCGACATTGTGGGGTGGATCGCCCTGCAATTCAACTGACGACAGATTCAGGGTCTCCAGCACACCGCCTTCAAAGGGGACTTGTCCTCCGCGCTCCAGCACGGTTTTACCGGTCTTGTCCCTGACAAAGGCCTGCAGCTCATAGGTGCCATTTTCCGTGGGGGCGTAAGTCAAGCTTGCGGTCGAATCGCTTGTCGCATCGCCGTACCACTGCATGTGCACACGGGCATCGCCCTTGTAGACATAGAAAGCATACTGATAAGGCGCTTCGCCGCCCGCGGCGGTAACATCCCAGGTGATGGTGCCGTCATCACGATTGCCGATGATACTCTTTATTCTCAGGATCGACGATTCACCCTCCCCTACTGTAGCCACCGCGCTCTTGTCCACCACGGTTTTGGTAGCGTCCCTGACAAAGGCTTGGGCCTGATAAAAGCCGGGTTCCGTGGTAGGATATGTCAATGTATCGTCACCGCTGTACCACTTTATGTGCACGCGTTCGGAATCGCCCCCCCCTGGTGCTGTTCTGTAGAGGTAGAACGCGTATTCGAAGGACCCCTCGCCCCCAATAGCCGAAACCGTGTACACAAGGGAATCGGGCACTTTTAAGTCTGTGCCGCCAGGTTGCGTATCAAAATTCAAACCGCTGAGAACCGACGTGCCGCCCTCTACTACTTCCACATCCCAGTGCGGCAGGGTGTTCGTCCAGGTCAGCTTGTTATCTTTGTCCAAGACAAAGACGCGGGCGTAGTATGTGCCCACATCGGGGAATGTGTAGCTCACCGAATTCACATCACTGTACCACTGCAGGTGCACCATCTGGTCAGTGCCGCCCTCTTCTCCTCTCTTCATGATGTAGAAAGCGTAGCTCACCCCGGTAGGCGAGGTGGCGGTCCACGTGACCATATCCCCCGCTTGTTTTTCGTCACCAACTTTAATGTCGGGCTGGAAAGTGGTGATCACCGGCTGGGCCAGCACCGTCCCCGCCATAAGCAGCAGGATCAGGGCGGCCAGCACGGCCATCACGGTATACTTCCTGTGATCCAACTTCACGATCGAAAACCTCCTTGTCAAAAATTAATGTCAAAACAACACTGTGCTGTAAAATAAATTGAATGAACTGAGGGTACCCACCACCTCCCCGCATGATCGGATTTTCAGAAGCGTGATTTCCAGTTCTTATTTTGCTACATGCCTCGCAAGGGGCAACAGCCGGAAAAATA
>CAZAQM010000159.1:0-4941 GCA_964487385.1 uncultured Dethiobacter sp. | reverse complement strand
AATCGGCGGCAATAAGGAGCCTTGCGTTGGCGAAAAAAGGTGCGTTAACGGGAGCGAGCTTGATCTGCACAGGCCACTGGGCCAGCATGCTTGGGTTGCCAATTTGTACAGCCTGGGGCAGTTCACCCGGCTTTTCCCGCTGGATGGTGCCAGATTGTACGCCGGCGCAACCCAAAACAGACATTTCCTGCCGGCCTTCCAGCATTTTTTTCTTTACGGCTTCCTCATCGTATGCGGCTGCCTCGCGCTCCTCGAAGCTGATCGCCCCCGTAGGGCAAACCGGCAGGCAGTCGCCCAGGCCGTCGCAGTAGTCATCCCGCAGAAGCTTCGCTTTTCCATTTACCATGCCGATGGCCCCCTCGTGGCAGGCCTGGGCACAAAGGCCGCAGCCATTGCATTTTTCTTCGTCAATTTTAATGATTTTCCGAATCACCTTGATCACCCGCCTTATAAATGGCAATTTCATGGAATACGCTGACATAGCTTTATTATACTATTACAGACAAGATTGTGGCAATAAGCAAAATTTCACGTTTCATTAATTTGAAGGTTGCCTGAATGAAACATACTCGATTTTAGTTGCGGTATTGAGAGACTACCTTCCCCCCTGTTGACCCCGGGAATTTTGTCCTCCTTGTCCAGAAGTTTTGCTTTGGAGGCACCAAAATCCATGCCCGCATCCTGCATTATCAGGGGATTTACAACGATAATGTAGGCCATGGTCATAAAGGTGGTAAAACCGGCAATGATCTCCGTTTTGACGGTGGTTTCATGCTCCTTCAGCCTGTATAGTTTTTCCCAAAAACCTCTGTTTGCTTTCGAATATAAAATCAATTATTGTAACAAATTATTTTATTCCGTGCGTCATGAATCTAAAATTACGACTGTTGCCAAATAGATTTTTTTTACGTAAACTATATTTGCAAAGGGGATGAACTTTTTATTGGGCTGGAAACGCACGCTTACAATTCTTTGGATCTCAAACTTCTGTGTAGCTGCCGGCATGAGCCTGGTGATACCGTTTCTTCCCTTTTATATAGAAACATTGGGGATACACCGGTTACAAGAAATTGAATTGTGGACGGGCTGGGTATTTTCGGCAACATTTATTACAGCCGTGTTTTTTCAGCCCCTCTGGGGGCGATTTGCGGATAAACACGGGCGCAAGATCATGCTCCTCCGTGCCGGCCTGGGCATGGGGGCTGTGACGGCATTGATGGGCACAGTGGGATCGGTGTGGCACCTGCTTTTCCTTCGCCTGCTCAACGGCGTTTTCTCCGGCTTCATTTCCATGGCGGTTTCCCTGCAAGCCTCGGTGACACCCAGCGAACATTCGGGGCAGGCCCTGGGGACGCTGCAAAGCGGGGCCATTGCAGGAAACCTCGTCGGCCCCCTGCTCGGGGGATTAATGGCAGAAACATTCAGTTTTCGCCTCGTATTTCTCATGACCGGTGCTTTATTGGTATTAGCCAGCATAATTGTCATGATCTTTGTCCATGAAGATCACCGGCCTCCGGCAAAAACTGAAAGCTATGATAAAACCAGGTTGATGCAACTGCGGCCGCTTCTCCCCATTTTTACGGCCACCGTCGTCACACAAATTGGCATGATGAGCATAGAGCCTATCGTTTCCATTTATGCTAAAACGTTATATACGGGCGAGCGTCTGGTTGCCACTGCCGGCCTGGTCGTTGCCGCCAGCGGTATTGCCAACCTGGCAGGTGCTCCAACGCTGGGGAAATTGGCGGATCGCATCGGCGAGCGTAAGGTGTTGATACTATCCCTTGGTGCGGCATCGTGCATGTATGTGCCCCAGGCCTTGGCTGGCAATATCGGCGTCCTGCTCGTGGGGCGGTTCCTTTTAGGGTTGTTCATTGGCGGAATGATCCCGGCGCTGAACGTTCTCGTCAAGAAAAAGGCGCCGGAGGATCTACAGGCCACCGCCTTTGGCTTCAATTCATCAGCCATGTTCCTGGGCGGCTTCATCGGGCCGCTCATCGGCAGCGGCGTGGCAGCGGCCTATGGGATTAAAAATGTGTTCTACGTGACAATGGCAGTCCTGCTGGCCAACATGTTTATGATCCTCTTCAGCAAAAGTTTCGAGGCTGGCATCATGGATGCCGGCGCCGGCACGGCGGTAAAAGGCAAACAGGTTAAAAGCTGATTATCGGTATATTCTCCTCCTTGAGATTGTCCTCCCAGACCCAAAAATGGGCCTCTCCGCTGCTGATACGGAAGAGAATAAATCTTGGATCGTCTGCCGTTTTCATACCCACGGACTTGAGAAAAGGCCTTTCCTCCAGGGCTTTGCTCCTCAGGGCAAGATCCTCGACAAATTCCACCTGACCTGTTATTCGCAGGTGCTTAAGGGGCTGCAAAAGGACAAAACATAGTTCTACCTTGGGATTCGCGCATAGCTGGGCATACAGCCTTTTTGAAGCGGCCGTCGTGAAGTAAATACCATCATCCCTGGCCCAGAGGGGAACCATGCCCCTGCCCCTGGGCTGATCGCCATCGATCGTACACATGGTACACGCCGACTGGCTTTCGTTGATAAACTGAAGACAATCTTTAAATTCCATGGGGAAAACCTCCCTCATTTTTTTTAATTATAACAAAAATCCATTAAAAGATCTCGGTTTTTTACCGATTATTCAGGCAGGTTGAGCTTGTCCGGCCGATCCTGCTTTTCCTTAATATCCTTTTCGCCAGGATACTGCTTCCTGGCGGGTAAAACAGGTTTTTACCCCTGTCCCGGCGAATAGAAATGCTAACAGATTTTTTTTAGGCGGGCGGACCTGACCGGCCCGGGTGGGAAACGTTGCTGTCTTAACTCTGCCGCTAAAACGGGGGAGAGGAGCTTTCCAAGATGAAAAAAAGTAAAACCCTTACCTTAATAATAGCAATATTAGTTATGGCCTTTTTTCTGCTTGGTATCCGTTTTTTTATGGGACAAAATCAAAAGGTATGCAGGGACAATAACCTTCAATATATCTCAAAGGTGGAGAACAAGGAATTTTACGTTTTCACAGATGGAAAATGGCAGAAAAAATTTCTCAAAGGGGTCAATATGGGAGCAGCAAAACCCGGGCATTTTCCGGGGGAGCTTGCAGTTACAAAGAAGGAGTATTTGCGCTGGTTTCAATATATCAGCGCCATGAATGCCGATGTGGTGCGCGTCTACACCACGCTAAAACCGGACTTTTATGATGCGCTGTTCGACTTCAATAAACGTTCATCCAAGCCGCTTTACCTCATTCAGGGAGTTTGGCTCAATGAAGAAGATATCGCCACCTTAAACGACGCCTATGCCGCAAATGAAAAGATTAAAAATAACTTTGTTGATGATGCCCGGGATCTAATCGATATTATTCACGGCAATGCCCTTTTACCTGAAAGGCCCGGATTGGCCCACGGTAAATATGAAAAAGATATCTCCCTTTACGTAATTGGCTGGATCCTTGGTATAGAATGGGATCCTTATTTTGTGGAGAATACAAACCTGAACAACCCGGAAAAAAATTGCTACGATGGGACATTTTTATATACAGATGCTGCCTCGCCCTTTGAAGCTTTCCTATGCGAAGCCGGAGACCAGGTAATCGCTTATGAAGCATCCAAATACCGGATGACCCGTGCCCTCAGCTTTGCCAACTGGCCTACCGCCGACATGCTGACACATCCCAACGAACCTGATGAAAAAGAAGATCTGGCTGTGGTCAATATGGAGCATATCAAAGCAAAGGAAACCTTTCCTGCAGGCCTGTTCGCATCGTACCATATTTATCCCTATTATCCCGAGTTTATGAACTATCAAAAAGAATATGGCCTCTTTAAGGATGAAAGCGGAAAAATCAACAGCTATAAAGCATACCTCAGGGATTTGTTCAAGGAGCACACCATGCCTGTACTCGTGGCTGAATTTGGCGTGCCTTCCTCCAGGGGGAAAACTCACGATTGCAGGCATATGGGTTATCACCAGGGAAACCATGATGAAGCTGCACAGGGGAAAATCAATGCCTCCCTTTTAAAAGACATTTTCGATGAAGGATACTGTGGTGCCCTGATCTTTACCTGGCAGGATGAATGGTTCAAAAGGACCTGGAATACCATGGATTTTGATTTGCCCGATCGAAGGCCATTTTGGTCGAACCCCCAGACAAATGAGCAGATGTTTGGTTTATTAACCTTCGAACCCGGCATAGTTAAAAGCATCTGTTATGCAGACGGCGACATCTCCGACTGGAGCAGCGATACTCCTCTGGCTGCCTGGGAAAATACCGTCCTTTATGTAAAATCAGATGAAAAGTACCTTTATATCATGGTGAAAACCAAAGACTACGATTTTAATGAGGATATGCTCTATATCCCCCTCGATACCATTCCAGGCCAGGGCAATCTCTCCGACAACAAGAGTGGCTTGTTATTTGAACGTCCCGCCGATTTTTTAATTCAAATTGACGGTGAAAGCAATTCCAGGATAATGGTGGATGCCTATTATGATTCCTTTTACTATTTCTACGCGGAACATCTCCAAATGATTGAAAAAAATGAGGAATATCTACAAGGTAACAGCGGCATCTTCAATCCCATCTATCTTTGTCTATCCAGCGAGATACATTTGCCGGAAGAAGACAGGACTGTGCCCTTCCGGAAATATGAGACGGGCATTTTAAAAAGCGGCAACGGAAATCCCGATCATGAAAATTATAATTCTTTAGCCGACTTCTCTTACCAGAAGGAAAATATTGAAATACGCATCCCATGGCAGTTGTTGAATGTAATGGATCCCTCCACAAGGACAATCATGGGGGATTTGTATGGAGATAAGCAGGAACTGTTTTCACCGGCAGAAACTGAGGGTTTTTACATCGGTGCTGAGATAGTTAAGAAAGGAATGGTAAAAAACGATCCGCTTAAAATGCAAAAATACACATGGGA
>CAZAQM010000158.1:0-4961 GCA_964487385.1 uncultured Dethiobacter sp. | reverse complement strand
TCCTACCTCCAGTATTAATTCCTAATACATTTTTCTTGCGCACAGGGCCTTATGGTTCTTGAATTTCTCCGTCTTTAATCCTTGCCCGGTTCTTCTGATGCAGCCTTAATTGCTTCAACTATTTTCACATAACCTGTACAACGGCAAATATTACCCGCTAATGCTTCTTTTATTTCTGCTTCATTGGGTTTTGTGTTTCTATCCAAAAATGCTTTTGCAGCCATGATCATCCCCGGAGAGCAGAACCCGCACTGTATGGCGCCGTGCTCAAGGAAACTCTTCTGCAGGGCATGAAGTTCACCATTCCTGGACAAACCTTCGATGGTGGTAACCTCTTTATCCTTGGCGTTAACTGCAAGCGTTAAGCATGCCCTTACCGCTCTGCCATTTAGAAGAACTGTACAGGCACCGCATTTACCATCATCGCAACCCTTTTTGCTTCCAGTAAGATTTATCTTTTCCCTCAATACCTCCAGCAGTGTCTGTTGGGGTTCAACCAAGACATTGTAATCCTCGCCATTAACTTTAAATCTGACATTCTGTTCCATTCTGTTGCCTCCTTGACTATTTATAATTCAACTATTATGGAAATGACCCGTTCAAATGAGAGGTGCTGTAAAAACAAAAACCCAGCCCTTTATTCCACTATAGTGGAAACTCGGCTGGGTTTTACTCATTTCCTATGGTTGGAGGGTAATCTCCACCAACATGAGCAAAATCACAAGTATGCCCTTTAATTCATATTTTTATTTTCATTAAACCCTAACTATGCTTCAGTATTAAAATTATAAAGCACTTTCCCAAAACAGTCAATACCCAAAAATTATTTTAAAAAATAGTTTTATTACTCATAGCATCGTTGCGGCGTTTAATCTTCATTTCATAAACTCCCCAGCTATCGTTTAAAGTTTGCCTGATAATGTTTTCAAAACGGGTTTTTACAAAACCAACTTTTTCATAGCAACTAATAGCTTGTTCGTTAAAAGAAAAAACACGCAGATCGATTTCATCGATATCAAATTCTGTGAAAGCTTTGTCCAAAAGCAACCGCAGGGACTTTTCGCCCAATCCCCGGCCCCTATAATTTTCATCGATTAAAAATCGCGCGATAGTAGCAGTCTGTTTTTTCCTATCTATATTGAACAATTCGATAGTCCCTAACATTATATTATTTTTATTTAAAACTTTATAAGTATAGGTATCGACTTCATCCATATTCATCCTTTTTTTTAAACGTTTTGCAATTTGTTCTTCACTAATCGGAAATACGTATCCCGGGCCGGCCCATTGGTAAAGAAAATCGGCATCTTTGCCTTTGTTCCATTCAACTATTTTGCGATAATCATTTTCTTCGAGCAATTCCAGCCTAATTGCATCAACACCACCTGCTATGGAAGTTCCGAGACCATTTCCAAACTACCTGAAGGACATTCCGAAACACATATTTTACAACTTTTGCAATAGTCATAAACAAATTCAAAATGCCCATTTTCTTTCTTAATGGCAAAATCGGGGCATAGCGCCCAGCAAACGCCGCAGTTATTACAGAAACCACAGCTGAAACAACGCGCCGCTTCTTTTTCCGGAAAAGGCAAACAGCTTCCCTGTTTTACATAGAAATGTGGGTTTAGGGAATCAAAACCTATAACATTTCCCTTTTGGATTGCTGTTAGAGGGCTTGCAATTATTTTATTGCTATCTTTCATTTCTTCCGGGAGCCATAGCAACCTCGAAAGCGTCAAAGAGGCTTTTCTGCCACTAAAGATAGCACCCGCCACACTGCCGGGCCCTGTTATGCTATCCCCAGCCGCTAAAACAATGTTTTTGGGAGTTTTAAGATAAGCTCCATCTTCCTGCAGGCTGCCGGCCTCCTTGTTTTGCCCGGGGAAAAATTGCGTGAACTCTGCCAGGCTGCTTTCCTGCCCTGCTGCAATTATCAGTAGGTTACATTCTAAAATCTCCTCTGTTCCCGGAATTATTTTTATGGCATCGCCGCGGCGGGAAAACGCGGTGCGCATGGTTCGCACGCTTTCAACCTTTTTATTCCCCAGAAAATCTTCGATAATGGTGTTAAAAATGAATTTCACCCCGGCGCCTTTTGCAGCTTTAATTTCATCTGGGTGGGCGGGCATCTCGCTTTCAGAGCGTCGGTAAAGAAGTGTAACTTCTTCTGCGCCTTGCAGTTTGGCTGTGCAGGCAGCATCCATTGCCGCATTTCCCCCGCCTACTACTATTACCTGTCCGGTAATTTCCTGTACTTTTTCAAGGTGAACTTCCCTTAAAAAATCTATCGCCCCGGTTATCCCCTTTAAATCAGGGCCATTTATTTTAAGTGCCCGGCTGGCCTGGGCTCCTGTTGCCAAGACAACAGCATCGAAGTTTTCTTGTAAATAGGCAAAGTTTTCATCTTTTGCTGCATCAAAACCGGTTTTAAATATTATACCTTGGGATTGTAAAATTTCTACTTCTTTTTTTAGTATATTTCTGGGCAGTCGGTACTCTGGGATACCTGTGGCCAGAAGGCCTCCGATAAGGGGCAGTTTTTCCAGAACAGTAACTTCCGCACCCATTAGGTTAAGATAATAGGCACAGCTAAGTCCCGCCGGACCGGAACCGACTATAGCTACTTTTTTGGGTTCGGACTTTGAGCGGATACCATCCGGCTTATAATTATCATGGTGCCAAAGGCCGATTGCTTTTTCTGTTTCGCCGATGGCAATGGCCTCGTCCCATTGTTCCCTGTTGCATTTATCGCGGCAAAACTGATAGCAGGTATACCCGGTAATGGCCGGAAAGGGATTGTAACATTTGATGATATTCCAAGCGCCTTCCCAGTCGGCATTTTTTACCTTGTCCATCCATTGGGGTATACCGTTCTCAAGGGGGCATGATGCCCGGCAGGGCGATACTTTTTCTTTTAAGGCCGGCAGTGGAACCAGGGATATTCTTTGATATTTTACCGTGCCTCCCGACATTTTCTCCACCTCTTTTTAACGGTTGTTTTTAGCTGCTGCATGCCATGCCGTATTGTAAGGCTTTCAGGTTTAAGCTTACAATGTCGGCTGAAGAAAACTTCTTTTTGATTACTTTTTCAAGCGAATCCCAGGTGACCAATCTTGTCAGCCCCAAAATTGCTCCAAGGCCAATGACATTAACCATTGCCCTCTTGCCGGTTTCCTCAGCAAGTTTATTTGCCATGGTTGTCAAGGAAATGCTCCTGACATTTTCACGAATAATCTCTTGCCCATACATATCCAGATCATAAACCAACAAACAATCCCGATTAAGATCCGGCAAATATTTATCCACAGCTTCACCTGAAAGCGCTAATATTATGTTGGGTTCGGTCACTGCTGGATACCATATTTCGAAAGAGCTGATAACTACTTCAGCTTTGGTAAAACCGCCGCGCGAGGCAATACCGTAGGAGGCTGTTTGTGCAGCATTTTTACCATCTTCCAAGGCGGCTTCTCCGAGTAGGTTGGCAATGAAAAGCTGGCCCTGGCCCCCTTCACCCGCAATTACAACTTGCCACTCCTTGTTCATATTACCCAACCCCTTTGTGTACTACTTAATAGATAGTTATTTGGCAGCTTTTTGTTGAACTGCTTCGTATCGTGTGTTGAAATCAGGCTGCGGAGATACAAAAAGTTTACCGATGGGAATATAGTCCCCCTTTTCCTTAGCCGGCAGTTTCTCATACTGTTCTGCGGGAAGCGTTTGCTTCTTTAGGTTGTCGATCATCCGGGCAGCATCACCTTTTCGGTTATAACGGCCGTAGTATGTCGGGCAACAGCTAAGCGATTCGACAAAAGAAAAGCCTTTGTGCTTGAGGGCTTCTATCATGATATTTTCAAGCATGCTGCAAAAGCTCATCTCCGCTTCATAAAAAAGACCATGGTAAGGCGTGCAGCGGGCTACAAATGTGCCCCCCGCGCCTTTGACTAGTTCACAGAGATCAAAACCAGGTTCCGGCGCTCCATAGGCGGAGGTGGAGGTGATGCTGCCTGCAGGTGTTGTGGCTGAGTATTGCCCTCCTGTCATTCCATAATTAAGATTATTGGAGACGATTGCTGTTAAATCGATGTTACGCCTGGCAGCATGGATTAAATGGTTTCCGCCAATGGTGCTGCTATCGCCGTCACCCATGAGAGCTAAAACGGTAAGTTCCGGTTTTACTGCTTTTATTCCCGTGGCAAAGGCCAAGGCACGGCCGTGCGTTCCATGTAAGGCATGGGTAGCAAAATAGTCATCTGCTTTACCAAAACAACCGATACCGGTAACGACTACAACAGAAGCCGGATCGATCTGCAGCCTGGCCAGTGCCCTGGCAATAGTGCGGACAACTGTACCATGGCTGCAACCGCTGCACCATAGGTGGGGCAGCTTATCCTCGCGTAAATAATCATTGCTATTGAAAGTACTCACTTAAACCCCAACCTCTTTCATTTTTGCCAGCAGCTCTGCAGGCATGATGTTTAGTCCATTGCTTTTTGTGAAACTGATGACTTTTTTATCCTTAAAGACGCGTTCTATTTCCAATACCAGCTGACCCAAATTCATTTCGGGAACAATTATCCGGTGACAATTTTTAAGTATTGCCCGCAGCTTTTGGGCCGGGAAAGGCCATACGCCCAGCAGTTTAACAGCGCCAACTTTTTTTCCTTCCGCTCGGGCCAAGTGAACGGCATGCAGCGATGCCCTGGCAGAAATGCCGAAGGAAATAAAAACAGTATCTGCATCTTGGGTAAAATAGGTTTCGAATTGGGCAATATCATCAACATTTTTTTCGATTTTTTCATAAAGACGCCTGATTACTTTGGAGGCGTTTTCTGCATTGCTATCGGTAAAGCCATCCTCGTTATGCATGGAGCTGGTAATTCTAAGAAGGTGTGGTTCGCCGAAGCAAGACATGTGAGGAACCCTGCCGGTATCACATTGAAAGGGCCTGTATTCCGAGG
>CAZAQM010000157.1:0-5002 GCA_964487385.1 uncultured Dethiobacter sp. | reverse complement strand
TCAGGGCGCATGGTATAATTAACCAACAAGCCTGAGAATAATTTGGGGAGCTGAGCGTATGGGAAAAAAAGCAGGAATATTCTTGATCATTGCTCTGATATTTGCCTTCGGAATATCGGCTGCCGGAGGAGCCTCTGAGAAAGTGAGCGTTTATGTGGATGGGAAAGAGATTAAGCCTGATGTGCCGGCGATGATGATCGAGGGCACGACCATGTTGCCCTTCAGGGCCATACTCAATTCCCTGGGGGTGGCTGACAAACAGATCAGCTGGAAAAACAGTTCACAAAGCGTACAAATAAAAACGGATAAAACGTATATTTTTTTAGCAGTCGGGGTTGAGGGCGCCATCGTCAATCAGGGAATGGTGAACCTGCCGGCGGCGCCGATGATCGTTGATGGCCGCGTTCTGGTGCCCTTGCGCTTTATTTCCGAGGCTCTCGGCGCCCGGGTGAACTGGGACGGGGCTGCCAATACGGTAACTATTGACACCAGATAAGGAATTTTTATTTTGCGTGGCTGCCGGACGCTTTTTACAGCTTTCCGGCAGGGGTATTAAATTCGGCCCGGTCGGGCGTATTATCTCCGAAAGGGAGTGAGGTTTGTGAGGATAAAATGGTTGGCCGTAATAACGATGTTATTTTTCTGTCTTTTGCCCGGCGGTATCGGTTTTGCGGCAGGCGAAAAACCTGAAGGAGAATTTGCAGTTTATTCACAAGGTTCCATCTCGCTGTCCGGCACAAGTGTTGTAAAGGGCCATGCGGCAAGCGGCAGCGGTTTGATCGATTTGACTGCTACCGATGGGAGCAACCGCCTGGAAGGGAATATTTACGTGGGGTCCCCAGCCCAAATAACCAGTTTTACTGATAACCAATATGGTGAGGTTATTGAGGTCCCCTGGTTGGTTTTTCCCGATAATATACCGGCAATTCCCGCCCCTCCAACGATAACAAATTACGTGGGAGGGGAAACTGTTGTTAGCTGGTGGCCTAAGTTTTCTGTTGCAGCAGATACGCACTATGAAACTTTAATTGTGGATGGCCCGCTTTTTGTGGATGTGCAAAGCGGGGATAGGGTAATTCGTGCAGGATCCCTAACTTTAAGCGGAGGTAAGATCTACCTCCAGGGCAACCACAAATTGTACCTTTTTGTAGACGGCGCCTTTAATTATAACTCCTGGACGACGATTAACCCACAAAATACCACAGAAGGCTGCCCGGGTATCAGCGCCAATCTGCATATTTTTCTTGCCAATGGCGATTTGCATGTGGCGGAAAAAGAACTGCCCATGAATGGCAACATTTACCTTAAAAATGGTTCTGTTAATTTGCAATCAGGGGGATCACAGATCAAGGGCAATGTGGTTGTGGGCGGCCACAGCGCTGTGATAGGCGACGGGGCACATATCAAGGGGGTCGTTTATGCCCCCCGGGCAGATGTGCAGATGAGCGGGGGCAGTAAGATAACAGGCCGACTGGTGGCCAAAAGCCTTTCCGCCTCGGGCGGCGTAGTAATAGACTATTGTCCCTGCGAACTGGAAATACCCGATATCCCCCACCCCCCCCAGCCCTTTATTCAGGGGCTGCTGGGCGAGTACTATGACACCCTGGAGCCTGTAAAAGATAGCTACAAACGCATGGTGCGCATCGATGAGGATATTGCTTTCAGCTGGCAGGACGGTTCTCCGGATCTGAGCATAGACGGCGAAACATTCTCCGTACGCTGGACCGGCTCTATTGAGGTTCCTGAGGATGGGGCTTACAGTTTTTATACGCTTTCCGACGATGGCGTTCAATTGTGGATCGATGGTCGTTCTGTCATCAATCGCTGGGAGGATATCAGTCTTGAGTTTACCGAAAGCAGTCCCCTCCAGCTGCAAGCCGGGAAGAAGTATCCCTTTAAATTGGAGTACCAGGAAAACCGATATAATGCCACGATCTTTTTGTTTTGGCAATCCGAAGCCACAGGATTTGAAATGGTGCCCCAGAGTGCCTTTTGGACCGAACAGCCCGCATTCTTGGGATATGTTAACCAGGTAAAGGCTGGAGGCAGCGGCTTAAAAGCTGAATATTTCATCGGTTCCGAAGGTGTGCGCGATGGATCGGCTTCTGTTTTAACGAGATCTGAAGGCGTAAACCACCGCTGGGGGGGCGGCTCTCCGGATCCGGCCATCCCCGAGGACTATTTTTCTGCACGCTGGAGCGGCTATATCGAGGGGAAATATTCCGAAGCCTATTATTTGGGGGTAGCCATCGATGATGGCATCCGCATCTGGATAGAGGATGAATTAAGGCTGGAGGAGTGGGGGCCCAATTCAGATATTTTTTATGCCATTCCGGATGTCGCCATGGAAAACGGAGGTTTTTTGCCCATTAAAATAGAATTTATGGAGCTGACGGGCAGTGCAACATGCATACTGTACTGGAGCAGCGAGGGGCAGGAAAGGGAGGTCGTCCCGGTAAAGTATTTATATGCTACGATGCCATAATTAATTTAAAAAATGTATTCTCCCCCGCGGAGCTATGGCCGTGGGAGGGATTATTAACCAAAGAATGTAATTAGGGAGGAACCTTGAGTACAATGCGAAAGTCTGTCTTATTCTTAATTCTGACGTTACTTTTTATGGGATTGGGCCTGGCGCACACTGCAGTGTGCGCTGCCGCTGTCACCCAGATCGATATTCCCCAAATTTTCATAACAACCCAGGAGAATATTATAAAAGAAGCCTATGTCCCGGCGGAAATTACCATAGTTGACTCCAAGGACGGATCGTTTCCAACCATTCACGACACTTCAGCCAAAATAAAGATACGAGGAAACAGCACTGCCATTCTTGCAAAAAAACCTTTTAATATCAAATTGAGCTCAGATAAAAGCGTTCTTGGTATGCCCGCCGGCAAAAAATGGTGCATGCTCGCCAATTATCTGGATACCAGTTTGATGAGGAATAAGCTTTCTTATGATTTTGCCAGGGAGATCGGGTTGAGGTATAGCTGCGAATCCAGATATGCCGATGTTTGGCTCAATGGCAGCTACAACGGGAATTACTTGATCACCGTCCCTGTAGAGGCGGGCAAAAACAGGGTAAACATAGACGTAGCCAACGATGAATATTTATTGGAAATTTCCGTTGGCCGCGTTGAAGAGGGTGTTACCTATCTGAATACATATATCCATCGATTTGAAATTAATGAGCCGGAAACACCCGCCGAAAAACAGTTGGACTGGTTATTTGCTTATCTCGTGGAGGCCGAAGATATTCTGAAAAGTGCCGATTTCAACAGAATTAAAAAATATTTCGACCTGGACTCCTTTGTTGATTTTTTCATAATCCAGGAGCTATTCAAAAATATCGATGCCAACAAGAGTTCAGTCCGTTTTTACATCAAAGACAGGATTTTATATGCAGGGCCGCTGTGGGATATGGACCTGGTCGCCGGCAATGTATCCACATATGAAACATATGGCGATTATTTGTTATACAATAATTGGGGGGAATACGGTAACAAATCCGGCAAGAGCCATGAAGGGTTGTGGATACTCAACCAGGAAATGGATGGTCCCGGCGCAACCCTGGGCCCCAGCTGGATTGGATACCTGATGCAATGTCCTGAATTTCGTTCATCGCTCTATCAAAGATATTTGGAACTCCAGGATCAGATTGTCAACCTGTATAAGACAAATTCCCTGGGGGAGGCAAGAATGGATGTTTTGCTCAGAAAATACGGGGGCGCATTCTCCCGGGATAACCAAATATGGCCGGTTGATGTTTACCGCAACGAGCTTAATAGAACTACGGAAAAAAACTTTGATGCAAGCGTTGCATTTCTTCGGGATTATTTGGAGAAAAGAAACCAGTGGCTCCTGGCAAACATGATTCCCGCTGATATTTCTGCAACAACAACGCCGCCTGAGGCTGCCCAAATTGCAGAATCCACTAATGCGACTGTCTTTGTCAACGGAAAAAACATCTCATTTGATGCCTATAACATCGAGGGTAACAACTATTTTAAACTGCGGGATCTTGCCATGGCTGTATCGGGAAGCAATAAGCAATTCGAAGTGGAATGGGATGAGAGCGTCGGTGCAATCAACCTGATTTCGAACAAAGGGTACACTCCCAGAGGGGGAGAGCTGGCTGAAGGAGTCCGCGGGAAAGTACAGTGCACTCCTGGGACTTCAGAAATATTCAAGGATCGGCAGCAGGTATATATGAAGGCCTATAACATCAGGGGAAACAACTATTTCAAGCTTCGCGATATGGCAAAGCTCTTTGATATCGGAATCGGTTGGAACCCGCATGCAGAAACGATTGAAATCAACACGGCATCTTCCTACGAAGAACCCTGAAAATAAAAAAGCAGGCTTGCAGGGAATGTCACGTTTCATTTTGATCCTAAAAGAGCAGATTAGGATAAGGTGAGTATATTTTTACGCCTCCTGGGGAAAGTATTTGCAGGAGGTGGAAATGATTTGAATACATTCAGAGTACTGTTGGTTAAGTTTGTCATGACTTTTATCCTGTCCATGGTGGCGTTTTCCTTTTTTGAGACCAACCCGGCCGGACTGGTTCTTCTCATTGCCCTGCTCACCACAGCCGGCAATTACCTGGTGGGGGATCTGCATATCCTGCCGGCCAGGGGCAATTTAACGGCCTCTGTTGGAAATGGTATTCTGGGCGCTATTTTGGCCTATATCGTCAATCTTGCAGCTACCACTTTCAGCGCCAGTTTTGCAGCCCTGTTTATTTATGCCATTTTGCTGGCGGTGGGGGAATATTTTTTCCATCCGTACCTGAGCAGGACAGAAAACGTTGTACCGGAACAGGAAAACCCGGAGCAGCAGGGGGAACATCACGAGTAAAGGGCGGCAAAAGAAACAAGGAAAAAATTGAGAAAATAAAAAAACCCCCATTTTGCCGGGGTTTTTTATTTCTAAGACAAAAATGATGCTAAAAGAGTTTCCTAAGGAAAGGCAGGATATTTATTCAGGAACTCCGATGGTG
>CAZAQM010000156.1:0-5025 GCA_964487385.1 uncultured Dethiobacter sp. | reverse complement strand
AATCAATTACCAAGGTTGTAAGGTGACCTCTGCCGGGGTCATAGGGTCCGGTAATTCCGGAGGGATGCACGACACAAGCATCCAGGCCCTCTTTTGCGGCAGCCAGAACACAGGATGTGGCCTCCGCCTTGGTCTTTGCGTATACTCCGGTAACCTTGTCCTGGCTAAGTACGGTTGCTTCGGTTATTACTGTGCCTTTGGGCTTTTCAGGAATGGCATGGACTGAGCTGATATAAACCAGTTTTGATGCTTTATATTCCTGACAAAGCTCGACAATATTCCTTGTTCCCGTCACATTTACGTCATAGACTTTCTGGTTGTATTTCGAAGCAATTGATACTATCCCGGCACAATGGATTACAACCAGATCGCGCCCGTTTAGATTTTCAAAAGAGGGCTTCATGCTCTCTTTGGCAAGCACATCGCCAAAATATATTTCCGCCTTTTCTGGAAGATGCCTTTCTTGCGGCAACACCAGGGCACGGACGGTCTTCCCGGTTTCAACCAATTGCCGGGTAAGCACGCTGCCCAGATGACCTGCTGCACCTGTTACCAAATACAACTTTTCCATGGGCATAAGCCTCCAACTGACAAAGCTGATCTTAACCATACCACGCTTGTGATTGTAGTCTGTCAGATTTGCCAGTGGAATATCCCAAAGTTTCAGCCTTCGCTCTGTTCCGCCACCAGCCTGGCCACACCGTATTTCTCTCTTAACCGCGGTTTTTCAATCTTGCCGGTGGGATTGCGCGGCACATCATCAAAAATAATGCGGCGCGGACGCTTGTAGCGAGGCAGCCCCGCACAGTAGGCTTTGATATCCTCCTCAGTGCATTCGGCGCCCGGTTTCAGCTCGATGATTGCCGTCGCTGCCTCACCCAGGCGCTTATCCGGCAAACCGATGACAGCCGCATCCTTAATCGCCTCATGCCCCCGCAGAAAATCCTCGATTTGCACCGGGTAGAGGTTCTCCCCGCCGCTGATGATGACATCCTTTTTGCGATCGACCAGATAAATAAATCCGTCTTCATCAATGCTGGCCATATCACCTGTCAACAGCCAGCCCTCCATAAGCACTTCCGCTGTTGCCTGCGGATCGTTATAGTAACATTTCATGACCCCGGGGCCTCTCACCGCCAGTTCCCCCACCTGGCCCTGCCCCACCGGAGACCCTTTTTCATCGACAATCCGGGCTTCCCAACTATGGCCGGGGACACCGATGGCACCAACCTTATGGATATTTTCCACCCCCAGGTGAACGCATCCGGGGCCGGTCGATTCGCTGAGGCCATAGTTTGTATCGTAGAGATGGTGGGGAAAATGTTTTTTCCAGCGCTGGATCAGGCTGGGAGGTACCGGCTGTGCGCCGATATGCATCAGCCGCCACTGGGAAAGGTCATAATTCTCCAGACCCACCTCACCCCTGTCAATGGCATCGAGAAGATCCTGGGCCCAGGGAACCAGGAGCCAGACGATGGTGATCTTTTCCTCGGAAACAGCTTTTAAAATCCATTCGGGCCTGACCCCCCGCAAAAGAACGGCCCTGCTGCCGGCCAGCAGGCTGCCGAACCAGTGCATTTTGGCACCGGTATGGTAAAGGGGGGGGATGCATAAAAAATTATCCCGGCGCGTTTGGCCATGGTGGGCCTGTTCGGTATAACAGGAAGCAATCAGGCTGCGGTGCGTAAGCAAAATCGCCTTGGGAAAGCCGGTGGTTCCCGAGGAAAAATAAATTGCCGCATCATCCTCCTCTGTGAGTTTTACGGAGGGTGCTGCGGAAGAACAATTTGCGGTGAGCCGATCATAGTTCTCGGCAAAGGAAGGCCGGTTTTCGCCGGCAAAGATGAGCGTTTTCACTTGGGGAATCTGATCATAGATATTTTCCACCCGTCCAATGAATTCCGGCCCGAAAACAAGGGCAGTACATCCGGAGAGGGAGAGGCAGTATTTGATCTCCTCCGCCGCGTAGCGGAAATTCAGCGGCACGGCAAGGGCCCCGGCCCTTAAAATACCAAAATAGATCGGCAGCCACTCAAGGCAGTTCATGAGCAAAATAGCGACCCTGTCCCCTTTTTTTATTCCCCGTTCCAACAGTAAATTGGCCAGGCGATTGGCCTTTTCATCGAAGACCTGCCAGGTCATTTCGCGCCTGTACTCGCCGGCGGGATTGTTTTCGATCAGTTCATATTCCCGCCAGGTGACATGATGCTTTTCCTGGAGATCCAGATTGATCTCCGTCAGGCATTTTTCCGGCCCGTAAAGCTCCGCGTTGCGGGCCAGCAATTCTGTAATAATCGTAGCTGGCATTTTTGCATCCTCCCATTCTGACCACTTTTTAGTTACTTCTATATCCGTAATATCCATACTTCATATTATAAGGCCTTTCGGGGCTATTAACAACTTTTGCATTTTCCATCCCGAATAATTAACGCTGCCAGGAACAAAAATTTGATATAATAGCTACATCCGCTTCCGGATGACAATAATAAAACATAAACTATAGCAGGCGGGACAAAATGGTGACACTCCAACAACTGAGATATATGATCAAAATAGTTGAATGCGGCTCGATCACCGAGGCCGCCAGGCAGCTTTTTATCTCCCAGCCGAGCCTTTCCAATGCCGTCAAAGAACTGGAAACTGAACTGAGCATAGAAATATTCAACCGCACCCCGAGGGGCATATCATTATCCGTTGACGGCACGGAGTTCCTTTCCTATGCCCGGCAAATCATCGAGCAGACTGAACTGCTCGAACAACGTTACCGGGGCAAAAAGCCCTCCAAGCAGCTTTGTTCCGTTTCCACCCAGCACTATGCCTTCGCCGTTAACGCTTTCGTCAATCTTCTGCGGGCATTGGATGTGGATGAATATGAATTTACCCTGCGGGAAACGAGGACCTGTGAGATCATTGAAGATGTGAAGAATCTGCGCAGCGAGCTGGGCATAATCTATTTGAGCGACTTTAATGAAAAAGTGCTCCATAAGCTCCTCAGAGAAAACCATCTGCTCTTCAGTCCCCTTTTTGAGGCGGATCCACATATTTTTATCAGTGCGGTCCACCCCCTTGCCCATAAAAAAAGAGTCGCCCTGGGCGACTTGGATGACTTTCCTTTTTTGGCCTTCGAACAAGGGGAATACAATTCGTTTTATTTCTCTGAAGAGATCCTCAGCACCGTTCCCCGCAGGAAAACCATCCATGTCAGCGATCGGGCCACGCTCTTCAACCTGCTCATCGGGCTGAATGGATACACCATCTGCACCGGCGTCCTCAACAGCGATCTGAATGGCGATAAGATAATTTCCGTGCCCCTGGAGACAGAGGAAAAGATGCTGGTGGGCTGGATAGCCAGTGAAAAGGCCCGCCTGAGCGCCATTGCCGCGGATTACATTGCCGAACTGAAACGCCTCATCGCCGCCTATGGTTACGCTGTGTTATCATAACCCCGCCCGGTTGCCCCGAGCAGTGAGCTTATTGCATTATAGATTTTTTGCGCGATAAATGGATTGTTCATCGTATAGAGGTGTATGCCCTCCACATCCTGCGCCAAAAGATCGACAATTTGGTTAACGGCATAGGCAATCCCCGCATCGCGCATGGCCTCGGGATTATTTTCAAACCTTTCCATCATGGTTACAAACTTTTTGGGAAGTTTGACTCCACAGAGGGAAACCATCCTTTCGATCTGTTTTTTGTTTACCACCGGCATAATGCCGGCCTCAATGGGAATATTTATTCCTATCGCCCGGGCCCGTTCCCGGAATGAGTAAAAATAGTTATTATCAAAAAACAGCTGGGTAATGAGGTGATCCACCCCGGCATCCACCTTTATTTTCAGATTGCGTAGATCAGCGGCCAGACTTGGGCTTTCTATATGCCCTTCCGGATAACAGGCGCCGATAAGGTTAAAATCCCCGTTTGCTTTGATAAAGGAAACCAGGTCGCTGGCATAGCGAAAATCTGCTTTTGGTGCATAAGCAGGGTTCACATCACCCCGCAGGGCAAGGATGTTTTTGATACCCGCCTGCCTGAAGCTGCCAAGCATGCCCAGCACTTCAGCTTTGTTCAGATAGATGCAGGGAAGATGCGCCACGCTCACAATGCCGTAATTATTTTTAATGGCTGTGGCGATTTCCATGGTTGCACAGTTGGCCCCGCTTCCGCCGGCGCCATAGGTTACGCTGATAAAATCCGGGTTCAGGCCTTGCAGCCTGCCAATGGTGTTGTAAATAAGATCGATGGAGGCTGTCCGCTTTGGGGGAAAAATCTCCAGCGAAAAAACCGTTTTGTTTTCAAAGATCTTTGATGTTTTCATGGCTGCAGGCTCCCCCGGATCTCCCTGGCGGCGCCGACAAGGTTTTCCAGGCTGGGAATCGTTTCCGCATTCATCCTTGTCTTGAGCCCGCAATCAGGATTTACCCAAAGTTTTTCCTGAGGTATTTTTTCCAACATTTTTAAAAGTGCCTCCTTGATTTCTCCGCTACCGGGTATTCTGGGCGAATGGATATCATAAACACCCGGGCCAACCTGGGTTTTAAAACCGCTGCGCCCGAGCACTTCGATCAGCGTCAGATCTGAACGGGAAGCCTCAAAGGTGATCACATCGGCATCCATATCGTCGATATCCTTAATAATATCGCTGAAATCGCTGTAGCACATATGCGTATGGATCTGCGTCTCTGCCTTAACGCCGCTGTGCACCAGCCTGAATGCCGGAATCGCCCAGTCCAGGTATTTGCTGTGCCAATCGCTTTTTCGCAGCGGCAGCTTTTCACGCAGGGCGGCCTCATCGATCTGAATAATTTTGATACCCTGCGCCTGCAGATCGAGCACCTCTTCCCTGATAGCCAGGGCTATCTGCAGGGCAGATTCCTGCAGGGGAATATCCTCCCGGGGAAATGACCAATTTAGAATGGTCACGGGGCCGGTCAGCATCCCTTTGAGAAATTTTCGGGTCAGCGACTGGGCATAAACGATATAGTCAACTGTCATTGGTTGGGAACGGGAAATATCCCCCCAGATAAT
>CAZAQM010000155.1:0-5040 GCA_964487385.1 uncultured Dethiobacter sp. | reverse complement strand
GCCGCCGCCAGTAGCTCTGCACTTTTCGGCACGTCCTGGCGATGGATAATTTTTACATTTGTGTTACCGATGATCAAGTCCGACAGCCCGGGTACCGCCAGTTCAAGATCGATCAATTCCTGGGTGCTGATCAGGATATGAAACCCTGCACCCCTGCTTTTGTTGACAAAGTCAGCGACGTGCAGGTTCGCGAAACTTCCAAATTCATCCAAAACAACATAAACCTTTTTTCCAGCCTGATTTTCATAACTTTGCGAAACTGCGCTTTTTAAGTCTATTGTGATCAACCGGCCCAATTGTTGGCTAAAATGAGGATATCTCAACGAGTCAAGCGAAAACAACACTATCTCGCCGTTTTCAATGGCTTTTACTAAATCTATCCCTGTATCAGTGGCATGAAACAGATGCGCCAGCTCATTTTCGGACCAAACAGCCAGCCTGTTGTACAGCCCTCCCGGCGTACCTTCCCCGTCCTCGTCTATTTTGTCTAGATATCTGCTGTACCTGTCGGCCTTTTCTGTGTCCGCAATGTCCCGAATTGCCACGGAAAGCCCGGCTGCATCAACACTTTCTGCAAGAGTAGTCAAATCCGGCCTCCGGTTCCCGGCAAGCAGAATAGAAAATGCCGTTTGCAGATAACGCTGTGCCTGAAACATATAATGTGGCTCCGTCCAGTCACTGCTCGAAATTATTTTATCGGTAAGCTCCAGTGCATTTCCGTGTTTTAGCGGGTTGTACGGCATTTTCGCCCCCGGCCTGGTAGAAAATACTCTGTATGCTCTCCCATACTGCCCGGCTATCTCCTTTACCTGTTTTTCCAGGCCAGTATCAGCCTTAGCATCGACAATGATGCATGGCAGCCCCCGCTGCGCTGCACTCTCGACAAAATTTAGGATCGTCGTTGTTTTTCCACTGCCTGTCGCACCTAGTAAAAGTGTGTGGCCGTTGGCCTCTTTATCAGAAATAATTACTTTTTTTCGCCCTTCAATCCCGATCAACGTGCCATCCACAGGGTGATCATGCTCCGCTATCCCCGCCGCGCTTTCCCTTTTGTTCCTTCCAACACGTTTCCAGCTTTTGCCAACACCTAAACTTTTCAACCAAGCAATTTTTTTTTGTTCCCTTAGATCACGAAGATCGAAGCCAACCAGATAATAAATTGCGCTGATCAGTCCTCCAATCAAAAACCCGTTGGCACCGACAAAAACAATATTTTTTATCCAGAATTTTTCCACCGCGGCAAGTAGGCCAGCATCCAAATTTGCTGTCACCACTTCCCAAAGTTCCTCAAAATAGTGGATATATACGTTAGTAATGCCGTTTCCGAAAAATTGGTGACCCAACGCAAACCCCGCGAACCCCGCGAACCCCCACCAGAAACGCTTATTTTTTTCGGAAAAATAAGTAAGAAAAAATAAGCCAGCAACAAGAAAAATTGCTGGTAAAAAAAATATCAAGAAGATAAAAATAAGCGCCGGCAGGACGCTTTTGTTTTTGCTCCCAAATAAACCCTCCTGTAACATCTATATCGCCTCCTTAAAGTGATATACCTTGATATGCTCAATATTCCTTGCAAATTCTTGGTATTTCTCAAAGACACTCTCCTTTTGGCAGTAGATCCATACCTGATCGTATTTTCGTTGACGAATGTAATAATTTACTATTTTCTTGATCCGGTTTTTGTCTTTTGGCGCGATTTCAAGCTCGACTGCTATCGGTTTTCCTGATCCGTTTTGCAAAATTATATCCGGAATCCTTTCCTGTTTTCCTATCTGCCCTATTCCTTTTCTAACTTTTGCAATTATTTCCTTTTCGGTTATTATTTCGTACCCCTCTAAGTGGTATTTTATAGCCATATCATTAACTTCCAAATCATGGAAATACGTTCCCAGTGGTACATTTTTTTGCGCCCCTACGTGACTTTCCGAAACCTCTATACCTTTTTTCGTCGCCAAATATATTCCTGGTTTTCCCAAAAATAGCCTTTCATGATTCAGATAAAAATTATCAACCATTTTTTTCAAGCGCCTATATGCTGCTTTTAGCCCCATTTCCATATATCTTGAAACTTGTTTTGCCGTTACGAATTTGTGTCTTGCAATAAATATTATCATCTGCTTATCTCTTTCCGTTATCTGCATTTTTATGCCTCCTTTCTGATATCTGATATAATAGAAACTTCCTATTATTTTCTTTCTTGCTATCTATCATCTTTGTCTTGGCTCCCCCTCCCCCATGAGCTGGGGGAGGGGGCAGGGGGGGTGGGGGGAGAAGAGGAGAGAAAGAAAGAAAAGAAATAAGAATAAAATTACCTTTTTATGACAAGCAGGGTGCGCCTTGCCGGCCGGCTACATACCCCACGATCGAATACAATTGGGTTTATCCAATTGTTCATGATGAGAGCGTGGGGTATGTAGCAAAATTAACCTGCTTGCAGGCTAATTTTAGGCCGGCACCATGGCGCACCCTGCGAATTGCTACTATGATGAAAATAGGTTCTACATGCTATTCTACATATATTTCTATATTCTTCGAAAGGCAAAAATGTAAATAAATTACAGCGAAACGCCAGCAATTTTCGTTATTCGACAGCAAGAAAATACCGAAAAATAAATACATGATCAGCCAAAACCAATATTGCCTTCCGGCCACCTGTTCCATTTTCGATAGTGATCATTCCCCCGGAAACTGCTTTTATATAAAACCTGTTCATGTTATAATTGACATGACGAAACCGGAGAAAGATAAATATGGCTAAATACATAAATCTTCGTTGGAGCAAATACAGAATTGAGCATATCGCAGAACATAATGTAACCAAAAGGGAAGTAGAGGAAATAATATATGATGATCCTTATAGATTTTTAAAACGTTACAAACGCTCAACTAAATTCCCGGGCAATTATTTTTATTTCGCTTTTGGCTCTACTTTGGCAGGAAGATTATTAACGATTGTTTTACTGCAAACAAAAAGCAATGATTATATCCCTTTAACAGCTAGAAATATGTCTGCACCCGAAAGAAAAAATTATTTACAAAGGAGGTAATTTTGGCATGGCAAAAAAACAAATTCCCGATTTCAAGACGATAGAAGAAATGGCTCGTTTTTTTGACAATGTAGATACCACAGAACTAGACTTGGAAGATGTAGATTTTGTATTTGCTAGAGCAAAAGACACTCGTCCAGCCCCCCGGAAAGTCTCGAAGTAGGAACCTGGCCACTGTCTAGATTTATACCTGCATTTACCTGGCCGGGAGCGCATCTATAGTGAGTACCGATATGGCCCATGAGAAATGCTGATTTATTCGCATTTCGTAAAATTAGGATTGTAAAACTTTTTCTTCCCCTCTTAACACTATCCCGGTAAATAACCTTCTCTTTTTCTAGTTCGTTTAATACAACCTTCAGGCTCGAAAACGGCATATTTAATTTCTCTGCAAACCGTCTTAATGTTGTCATTTTCTTTTTGCCGCGTTTTTGTAAATGTAAAATCAAATCTTGTTTTCGTTCATGAAGGTGGCTGCGCTTGCGTTCATTGCGCGGCCTTGCCGGTGTCAAGGGGCGATACTTGACAGTTATCCCGGTTATGTTTTTAATTCTAAAGCGCATTGCGTTGTAATAATGCTGATAGTTTTTCTGCAGTCCCCGGCTTGCGCTATTGAGGCACTTCAGCACTTCGTTTTCGCCCATTGGTGGCGAATTTTTTTGGTTCCAGGATAGCAATATCTGCGTTGTCTCATGCACACTGTAACCGCTGATCAGGTGTGCCACGGCAAGCGCAAAGCAAGCATTATTACGCTGTCCCTTCTTAACCCCGCTTTGAAGTTTTTTTACTGTGGGATGCGCCAGCAGGCCGGCTGTAAAAGCATACACCTGGCCATTTCCCGGCTGTCCTGGCCTATCTTGCGGCCGGTTTTCGTCTCGCCAGTTTCGAAAAGTTGAAAGTTTGTATTTTTTTGAACCAGAGTAAATTATGTTTGCTGATATCGGCAGCCTCCAGAAACGTTCAGCACCGATGGCAGCCATATCTGCGCGCAATTCCTGCGCCATACTGCTCTGAAGTGCTGTAAAAAGACGTATTGCTCGCGGTGTGGCACGTACAGGTTTCAGAAACCACCAGGCGTGGATGCCGCCGCTGGGTGTGCGTACCAGCATACTCGCTGCCGGAAGTCCGGCATCCGCGATGCGCACAACTATCTCATCCACGTCTATTTCTTTTCCATTTTTTCCAATATCAAAGTCTAATGTCAGCGCATTTGTCCACCTCAAATTTTTTGCTGTTCTACCTGCTTTTGTCGAGAAAAAGGCGCTGGCTGTTGTGTATTGTTCATCTGCCATGCTTTTCAACCCTTCAAGCGTGAATGCTGTTTTTTGCGCCATTTTGCCGGCGATAAGAGAACCAACATAAACATGGCCCTGGTTGTTTTTCTCAACGTGCTTGCCAAATTTTGGCAGCGTGTTATCAAAAATGCTTAGAAAATTTTTGTCAATGTCAAGGGTTTTTACTTGACAGTTATCCGTTTTTTGTGCTAAAATAGTATTGTTCATTGAAAGTATTTACCCCGCTGGACAGCCATCCAACGGGGTAATTTTTCCCTCCTTGTATTTGTATTTTGGAAATGGAATACTCCCGGCATTTAGCCAGGAGCAATATGTATGTAAAATAAAAACCCGCGTGTCAAATGACACGCGAGATATGTAGTCTCTCTCGCTTATGTATTGGTTTAATCGGTGTTTATGTTATCGAGCAACGGACTTCTAATCCGTCGGTCGTAGGTTCGATTCCTACCGGGCGTGCCAGCTTGAAATGATCAAGGATGCCCTCTTTATCGGTGTTTATGGGGCATCCTCTTTTTTTGTATTTTTTACCAAACCCTTAAATTTTAACGAAAATAGTCCAGCAGTAGTCCAAATTAATTTAAAAAATATAAAGGAAGGTTAATACAACTTTTTTTACAAAAGAAAGTCAGAAGAAAATTTTGACTGGATCCCGGGATTTAAGTATCACCGCTGCAATAAAAGTTCTAAGAAAACCCATA
>CAZAQM010000154.1:0-5048 GCA_964487385.1 uncultured Dethiobacter sp. | reverse complement strand
CCGTGCAGCACTGCCGCCCCACCAAGCCCTGGAGATAATGGAGGGCAAGGGGGAAGAGTTTGATTTGCCTTTTTTGCAAAACTTTTTCCAGCATATTGCCGCCTATCCCATCGGCACATTTGTCGGCTTAAGCAGCGATGTCATCGGAATTGTGATCAAAAACACCGCCGGCTTTCCTACGAGGCCCAGGGTCAGGGTTTTCTGGACCAGGGAGATGCAAAAAATTGATGCCTATGAAATAGATCTGATGGAGACATTAAACGTTGTGGTGGAAAGGGTCATCGAGGAAAACGAGCTGACTAAATTATCATTGCTGTGACACTGTTTTAATAATAAAGGGTGCACGAATCAGTATTTCCTACCACTTTGGAGGGTGCTATGGAGGGAAAGAAAATTCTTGTTGTGGAGGATACGGTTTTTTATAGCAAACTGATCACCAATGCACTCCAAAACCTCAGCTACGAAGTCCTGGAAGTCGTCACAACCGGTGAGGAAGCTATAAGCAAAGCAACAGAACTATGCCCGGATCTCGTGCTTATGGATATTATTCTGCAGGGCAAAATTGACGGCATCGAGGCGGCCGCCATTATTAAGCGCAACCTGAATATCCCCGTCATTTATTTAACGGCATTTCCCGATGTGCAGATTTTGGAACGGGCCAAGATTACCGAACCATTTGGTTTCCTGGTTAAACCCATCAGCGATAAGGAACTTCATACCAACATTGAAATCGCCCTTTATAAATCCCAAATGGAGAGAAAAATGAGGGAATCGGAGGAAAAGTACAGGGAAATCCTTTCCTCCATGTCGGAAGGTTATTATGAGACAAACCTGCAGGGGCGTTACGTTTTTTTTAACGAATCTTTTTGCCGCATAACCGGGTACTCGCGGGAAGAGCTGGAGGGCGCCAGTTTCCGCCTCCTGCAGGCTCCCGGCGAGAAAACATATCGATTTTTCAGCAAAGTGTACCGGTCGGGGACTGCAATGGAAGGATTTACCTTCCTGATGAAAAAAAAAGACGGAGAAAATATGGTCGTCGAGCTCTCTATTTCGCCCATTCGTGATTCTGGGGGCGGGTGGAAAGGTTTCAGGGGGCTGATAAGGGATATTACAGAAAGAAAAAGGTATGAAGAAAAATTGCAGTATCTCAGCTTTCATGATTCCCTGACATCTGTTTATAACAGGGGATACTTTGAAGAAGAGATGGAACGCCTGAAAAACAGCCGGGAATATCCCATCAGCATTATCGTCGTGGATCTGGATGGCCTGAAGATCGTCAACGATTCGCTGGGCCATGAAAGGGGAGACCTGCTCCTGAAAACCACGGCGGAAATTTTGAACCGCTCGGTGCGGTCCAATGATATCGTCAGCCGCATCGGGGGGGATGAATTTGCCCTTGTCCTGCCCCGCACAGAAAACAACATTGCTGTAAACATCGGAAAAAGGATTAAGAATAACGTGGAGCTGTTTCGCCAGCAAAATCCGGATATGGCCCTGACCCTTTCTCTGGGGATTTCCACTTCCCAGGATCCATCAAATCCTATCGTGGAGGTTTTCAGGGAAGCGGACAACAACATGTATAAGGATAAGTTGTCTCGCAGCTCCAGATCCAAGCGCACCATTATCAAGGCATTTCTTTGTGCCCTGGCTGAACGGGATTTCCTGGCGGGAGGTCACGCCGAAAGGCTGTGCATGCTCACGCAAAATTTTGGCAAAAGGCTGGGATTCCCCCCACAGCAGATCAGCAACCTTGAGCTTCTGTCCAGCGTTCACGATTTGGGGAAGGTGGGCATTGCGGATCGCATTCTATTTAAACAGGGAAAACTTGATAAAAACGAATGGGATGAAATGCAGCGCCACCCCAAAATAGGCTGCCAGATTGCCGGTTTATGCCCGGATCTGAAACATATCGCCGATTTAATTTTATATCATCATGAAAATTGGGATGGAAGCGGTTACCCTGCCGGTTTAAAACATGAGGAAATTCCCATCGAATGCCGGGTTTTGTCCTTGGCGGAGGCCTATGAAGCCATGACCAGCCCGCGGCCCTACCGCAAATGCGTTAAACCGCAAGAGGCGCTGCAGGAAATCAGGCGATGCTCCGGGACACAATTTGATCCGGAGCTGGCCCGGGAATTTATTGCTATGATTTTAGAACAAATTAAATGAAGATAACATATTTTCATGAGAAAAGGAAAAAATTGAAGTAAATGCTGAAACATCTTTGTCCCAGGCAGTCTGCCGATGATATTTATCATATCAACCTGGAGTATCTAAAGGAACAGGGAATCTGCGGAATCATTATCGATCTGGACAATACCCTTGTCCCTTGGAACGATAGCAAACTTTTTCCGGAGGTGCTGGAGTGGATCGGCGAGGTCAAAAAACGCGGCTTTAAGGTTTGTATCGTTTCCAACAATCACTCCAAGCGGGGGGAGGAACTGGCCAAAGCCCTAGATGTTCCGGCTGTCTGGAGGGCAGTCAAGCCAAGAAGGGGGGCTTTCCGCAAGGCGCTGAAAATTATGGATCTAAAAGAATTCAAGGTGGCTGTAATCGGCGATCAAGTTTTTACCGATATGCTGGGGGGAAATCGCCTGGGAATGCATACGATCCTCGTGCGTCCCATCGACAGGAAGGAATTTGTTTTAACCAGGTTTGTACGTCATCTGGAAAGGTTAATACTTTTCATACTCCGCCGCAGGGGCAGCCTCAAATAATATTAATAAGGGAATGCATGACCCCGGTCAGGCAAAATTTCTACCTTCTTTCCGTAAGGGAGAAGGTTTTTTAATTTTTTAAAATATTAAAAGGCTTTTGCTCTTATTTGCCGAATTAAGTATAATCATGCCAGGATAAAGGATCCGAACCGATGATATCTTTTTTATCTGAGCAGTCCGCCTTTATATATTTTTTTCTTTTTCTTATTGGATTGTTAATGGGCAGCTTTTTTAATGTGGTTATCTACCGATTGCCGCGCAAAATTTCGCTCGTTGCTCCTCGTTCCTTTTGCACCAACTGTAATACAAAACTGCAGGTGCCCGATCTTTTTCCCCTGATCAGTTATCTTTTTTTAAAAGGACGTTGCCGTTACTGCGGTGTAAGAATTTCCTGGCGCTATCCGCTGATCGAACTGTTGGCGGCGTCAATCCTGGTCCTTTGCTATTACTATCTGGGGTTGTCCCCCTTTTTCTACAAATATGCCGTTATTCTTAGCATTCTCTTAATTATCTCTTGTATCGATCTGGAGCATGGCATCATCCCCAACCGTCTCGTCCTGCTGCTGATGCTCTGGGGCATTGTCTGGCAATTTATTTATCCTGACAACAGCCCGTTGGGGGCCGGCCTGGGACTGCTGGCGGGCGGAGGGCTTTTCTATTTAATTGCTGCCCTGAGCAAAGGGGGCATGGGCGGCGGCGACATCAAACTGATGGGGGTCCTGGGTTTTATTATCGGCTGGCCTTTGGTTTTTGTCGTCTTTTTGTTATCCTTTCTGCTCGGTTCGGTTGTGGGGGTATCCCTGCTCATCGGACGCAAAAAAATATGGGGGGATACCCTTCCTTTTGGCCCCTTCCTTTCCTTGGCCTTTTTAATTGCTGTCTTCTGGGGTTTGCCAATCTGGCAGTGGTATCGGCTATATCTTTAAAGACGTACTATATGCAAGGGGGTATGGGCAGGTGAGCAGAAGAAAGCTGTATCCTGCGCCGGACAACAGAGGCAATGGTTTTGACTCCGAAACAACCCCCGGCGATATCGTCGAAGAGGTTAACGAACTGCTGCAAGAGGGCATTACCCGCGGCGCCAGCGATATACACCTTGAGCCGGTGGAAGAGGGGCTGGATATACGCCTGCGCATTGATGGCAAACTGCATTTTTTTCGTCGTTTTTCCCGGGAGGTTTTTCCCCTGATCGTTTCCCGCCTGAAGATTATGGCCGGAATGAATATCGCCGAAAAAAGGCTTCCCCAGGATGGCAATATCCACCTGGGAGGGGATAAAAAAGGGATCAATATCCGCGTCTCCACGCTCCCGCTGATTTATGGCGAAAAGGTGGTGTTGCGCATCCTCAATCCCACGGGCCTGATCATGTCACTGGATTTGCTGGGTTTTAACGAAGACAACTTTTCTCTTTACCAAAAATTTTTGGAATTTTCCTGTGGCATGATCCTCGTAACCGGGCCCACCGGCTGCGGCAAAACCACCACGCTATATTCGACCCTCCGGCATATCAGCTCTCCGGAAAAAAATATAATTGCCATCGAAGACCCGGTGGAATGTAGAATGGAAAATGTAAACCAGGTCCAGGTCAACAACAAAACAGGCCTGACCTTTGCCACGGCCCTGCGCACGGTTTTGCGGCAGGATCCAAATATTATCATGGTAGGCGAGATCCGCGACGCAGAAACAGCGGGGATCGCCACCAGGGCGGCCCTCACCGGACGACTTGTCCTTACGACGCTGCATACCAACGATGCACCCCGCTCTGTAACCAGGCTTCTGGATATGGGTGTTGAACCGTACCTGCTCAATTCGGCCCTGGTGGGAGTAGTCTCCCAGCGCCTGATCCGGTTGTGTTGCCGTCATTGTTTGGAAGAGGATATTTCGGGCGTCGCAGAGCTGGCTCTTTACCGCAAGGTTTGCGGGGAAGGGGAAGCACCGGTTTTCTACCGGGGCCGGGGATGTGCTCAATGTAACTACACCGGCTTCAAAGGGCGCGCCGCCATCCATGAGCTAATGCCAGTCGATGACGCCATGCGCGATCTCATCCAATCCTCCCGCAGCGGGCGGCAAATCCGCAAGCACGCCATTTCCAAAGGGATGAAAACATTGCTGCAGGACGGTATGCACCGCGCCGCCAAGGGGGAAACAACCTTAGGGGAGGTCATCCGGGAAACATACTATGCGTTCTAGGTAAACCGTCAGGGGAGGGGACAGGAAGAAAATGTGACTATCCCAGATTGGATATCCAAGGTATTCTGTGGTAATATGGACGAGCTACCTGCCTATTAATTTAAGGGAAGACACTTTGGGGTTTTTTAGATGAAGAAAAAA
>CAZAQM010000153.1:4766-5075 GCA_964487385.1 uncultured Dethiobacter sp. | reverse complement strand
CTCGGCATCTTCCATGCCAACCGCTTCAAAAAGGCCATAGGGGCGCCCGGAAAGCGCTGCAAATTCCCTGCCGACCTCCTCAATTACGTTAATGGCGTTGACCATTCCTTCCTCCTGCTGGCGTTTAAACTCAAAGAAATAGCCGTAGAGGGAATCAAAGGTGCCCACGCTGGTTGGGTTTCCGGCATCCAGTACCGAAAAAGCCGGTTTCCTGGTCCCAACAAAATTTTGTACGCTTGCATCCTCCAGGAGATCGAGTCTGTCTATCGAATGGGAGATAATAAAGCCGTCAAAAAGAACCATTACCGG
>CAZAQM010000153.1:0-4756 GCA_964487385.1 uncultured Dethiobacter sp. | reverse complement strand
ATCAGGATGTTCGGCAATGCGTATGGCCTGGATGGTGTTGTCGTAAGCCTCCTGGGCATTTTCTGAAAAGAGATGGATCCACCCGGAGTCCCTTGCCCCCATGCTGTCCCCGTGGTCACAGTGAATATTGATCGGAGCGGAAAGAGAGCGGTTGACATTGGGCATGACGATGGGCAGCCGCAGGCCGGAGGCGATATAGAGCAGCTCCCACATATAAGCCAAGCCCTGGGAAGAAGTGCAAGTCATGGCCCGCACGCCGGAAGAGGCTGCGCCGATGGTGGCACTCATGGCACTGTGCTCGCTTTCCACAGCAATCATGTGGGTATTTACCTGCCCGTTTGCAACCATTTGAGAAAAAGTTTCCACGATAGCTGTTTGGGGAGTAATTGGATAAGCAGCTACAACGTCAGGATTTATCTGTCGCATGGCTTCTGCTACAGCATCGGTTCCGACGAGCGCTACTGTTTTAACCAACGAATTCATGTCCGTCCTCCTTCGTAATTAACTGGGCATTTAATATTTATTCATCCGGTGCCGGCTTCTGATATTCCTGCCGTTAATCACCGGTTTCATCGTGCATCTGGATGGCATCCCGAGGACATTCCTGGGCACAAATTCCACAGCCTTTGCAAAAGCTGTAGTCGATCCCTGTTATCTTGTCACCCTTGGCAATAATGGCACTGTCCGGACAATAAACATAGCAGATAAGGCACTGGCTGCACTTGTTTTCATCCCTGACCGGGCGAAAGGCTCTCCATCCTCCTGTTTTAAAGCTGCGGGAATTGCCGGCGTCCTTGATAACTCCTCCCGGGGGATGCTCCTTCCAATTCCACTTTTGAATTTCTGCTATATCCCAGGTCATTCCGCTTTCACCTCCTCAAAAGCTCGGTTAAGGGCTGCAACGTTGCTTTCCACGACTTTGGGGGGGAATATTTTGCCAAAAGAATCCTCCAAAAATGCTACGGCTTCTTCCCTTGCCAATAGACCTGTTACCTTTAACAGAGCCCCCAACATGGGGACATTGGGCATAAACCTGCGCAGTTCCTGCAAAGAGATATGCGTGGCATCAATGGTATAAAGCTTCCTTCCGTTAATGTTCAATTTTGCCCTGATTTCATCTGGCTGGAGGGTGGTATTAATGATGATAATGCCGTCGTCATCAAGGCCGGCGGTTATATCCACGATATCCAGCAAAGTATGGTCCACGACGATAACGATTTGCGGGTTGGTTATTCCGCAGTAGGTGCTAATCTTTTTTTTGCTGAGACGGTTAAAGCATTGAATGGGCGCTCCCATTCTTTCCGGCCCGTATTCCGGGAAAGCCTGAAAAAACATATCCTTGGTCAGGGACATTTCCGCCAAAGTTTTGGCGGCTGTTACCGCTCCCTGGCCTCCCCTGGCATGCCAACGGATCTCCATAACAGGTTCCATATAACCCCACCTCTTTTAAAGATTTTAATTCTGCCTCCGGCTTGTCCTAAAATACCCTTATTCTACAGGAAAAATAAACCGAACGCAACACCGAACGCAACTTAGAAAAGAAGGATAAAAAGCCCGGGGAAAATGATAACTTTTACAACCCCCGGCCTGGAAAAAATAAATGTATATTTGCCTGCTGCAATATACATTGCAATTTTAACATACAATATTAATAAATACTATATAAAAAAGAAAGCGTTACAAAGTTTTCTTAAAAAAAAATAAGCTTTTTGTCTAAATAGTGGTAAAAAGCACGAAAAAGGGGAATATATCGGCCAATATGTCTGAAATGACAAACTACTGCTAATCGTTTTTATAAAATAAAGTGAAGTTGTTTTCTAAAAAGGCACAGAGTTCGACCGCAGCTTTTCGCCGGAAAGAAGCTTATTGACACTTTTTTATGCAATTGTTACACTGACAGCAGCTCAAATAATTTACTGGGAGAGGCGGTGATAAGAACAATTGGGGTCTTAGCTGTCGGTTTGTTTATATTTTTTGCCAGGGTGGCGGATATGTCCCTGGCCACATTACGTATTCTGATGGTCTTCAGGGGTCGGAGCATCATCGCGGCATTGATCGGTTTTATTGAATCCAGCCTTTATATCACAGCACTGAGCCAGGTCGTCAGGCACGTGGATAACCCTGTCAACCTGCTCTTCTATGCGGCCGGTTTTGCCGTTGGAACATACATGGGCGGCATTATCGAAAACTTTATAGCTTTGGGATATCTCAATGTCCAAATAATTTCTGTCGAACATCAGGACCGCCTGCAGGAGGTCCTGCGGGAAAATGGGTTTGGCGTTACCGAGGTGGAGGGCTGCGGAAAAGATGGTATGCATAATATTCTTTATGTCCTGTTAAAAAGAAGGGACTTGCCGCGCCTGATGAGGCTGATCGAGGGAGAAGATAAAAAGGCTTTCATTACCGTCATGGATACGCGAAAAATTGTTGGGGGGTTTTTCCCCCACAGGAAGGCCAAGTAAGAACATCAAGGCGAGGGGGTTTCTTTTTTTGGGGGACAGTAGGGCGATTGCCTTGTTCGATTCCGGGGTGGGAGGATTAACCGTCGTCAAAGAGGTTTTCAGGCAGCTTCCGGCTGAAAAAATTATTTATTTCGGTGATACCGCACGGTTTCCTTACGGTCCCAGGCCCCAGGAACAGGTAAGAAGATTTGTTTTGGAAATCATGGATTTTTTACAGATACAGGAAATAAAGGCCTTGATTATCGCCTGCAATTCTGCTACGGCAGCCGGCCTGGAGCATTACAGGGAGAAGACGGACTTACCCCTTTTGGGCGTCATCGAGCCCGGGGTAAGGGCGGCCCTGGCCCGGACGAAAAAAGGCAGAATAGGTGTAATCGGGACACAGGGGACGGTTGGCAGCGGAGCATATGAAGCTGTTTTCCAAAGGCTGGCTCCGGGACTGGAGCTTTACAGCCAGGCCTGCCCCCTTTTTGTCCTATTGGTGGAAAATGATCTGTCCGCTGCCCCCGAGGCACGGCGGGTGGCCGAGGCCTATCTTTCCCCTCTGAAGGATGCGGGGATCGATACCCTTATTCTAGGCTGCACCCACTATCCTTTAATGGCGGACGTTATTCAAGAGGTGATGGGCCCGGGGGTGGCGCTGATCAGTTCCGCTGAGGAAACGGCCCGCGAGACCAGGGAGGTTATGAAAAAGAAAGGAATTTTAAATATTTCCCCTATCGCCCCAGGAAATAGTTGTCGGAGCCGTTTCTTCGTCAGCGGGCGGGCCAAGGCCTTCCAGGAGCTGGCCGGCAAACTGCTGGGGGAAAGCATTAAAGCTTACCAGGTCATTCTTGATCAACGGTAACACTTTTGATCCGCCGGGCAGCAGCGGTTTTTCCTCACCTTTTTTCATAATTTCCCTTCGCCGGCTATAAATATAGATACAAAATAGTTTCGGTGAAGGGGGAGAGCAGGGTGAGGGTAAATAGCCGCGGGAAATTGGTGCTGCTGTTTCTTTTCTGTTTGCTGTTATTTTTCTTGCTGACAGGGTGCCTTCAGGATATCGTTCCGCAATTATTAGATAAAAGGGGCAGCAAGGCGGGGGTGGAAGAAACGCTGCCGCCCGGCAGTGGCGAGGGGGAGGATAATGCGCCTGAAGATGTTTTGCCGGAAGGGATTCTCAGCTTCCAGCTTTTTTTCCTGGAGGGGGGAGGAAGATATCTTGTTCCGGTAACCATTGCCGCCCCCTGGACGGAAGGGGTCGGGAGGGCTGCGTTGAACAAGCTCATTGCCGGTCCCACCCCTGCCCAGGAAATGCGTTTTGGCCTGGTTCCTGTTTTGCCCCCGGCTACGGAGGTATTGGGCCTGACCATTCGGGACGGGCTGGCCCGCGTGGATCTGAGCAGCTCCTTTCTGGAATATGATACGGGGATGGAAAGGGAAGTTATTGACAGCGTGGTTTTTACCCTTTTGCAGTTTCCCACTGTTGAAGAGGTGGAAATCATGGTGGAGGGAACCGTTCCCGGGATCTTCCCCGGCGGGACCCCAAGCGGGAGCTTTTCCGCCGGGCAGCGGGGCGTTAACCTCGAGGTGGCGGATGAACTGGAGGACTTTAGGGATACACAGCAGGTAATCCTTTATTTCTGCCATGTTATGGGCGATGATCGTGTTTTTTATATTCCGGTAACGCGCATCGTTCCCGGGGGGGAGGATAACGCCAGGGCGGCAGTTGAGGAACTCCTGGCGGGCCCGCGGCATGATAGCGGTTTCTTCAGCGAGATTCCGCCGGGAACGGCGTTAAAAGAAATTGCCTTGGAGAAAGACCTCGTTGTGGCCGATTTTTCCCGGGATATCCTCAATTACCGCGGCGGTATCGCCGGAGAAGAACATCTTTTCAGGCAGATCATTTTTACCCTGGCAGCAATCCCCGGAGTAAAAAGAGTGCAGGTCCTCATCGAGGGGGAGGCAATAATGCTTCCCTATGGCCTTTCCTTGAAAGAACCTGTGGACGTATCATCCCTTTTGATAAATTTACTCGTCTAAAGGGTATAATTGACCTGAGGGAATAAAAAATTTTGTTGGCGGCTTAGATATGCATGGGGAAGGAGACCAAATGAGGGCTTATCATCGGGAAAAAGGAAAAATTCGCAATGTGTACATCAAAAGAAGCTATCTCCGCTATGCAGAAGGGTCGGCCCTGATCGAGATCGGCGATACCCGTATAGTGTGTGCGGCTTCGGTGGAGGAAAGCGTTCCCCCCTGGATGAAAGGCGAAAAGAGGGGCTGGGTTACCGCTGAGTACTCTTTGCTCG
>CAZAQM010000152.1:3464-5079 GCA_964487385.1 uncultured Dethiobacter sp. | reverse complement strand
GGGGCTGTCTTTGCAAAAAGCGGCTGAAGCAGCTGAGCTTCCCCTGGAGGAAGTATTGCAGCTGCAAAAAGAGTTAGACACTAATAATGGATAGGGTATTCTCTGCTTCCATAGTAAACCTTGTCGATGATTTTGTACCAACCACGGGGACGGAGGAAATGGCTGGTAAAGGTGCAACTCCGATGATTTCCCATGGGATTCTATCGCCCGGCTCGGACAGGGCCATCTAACAGCGGCTAAAAGGATAAATCAGCCAGGAAAGTATGGATTTGCCTTGCTATGTGTTTAAGACGGCCTAAAATGACTAAATGCTAACGGTCTTGCCTGACCAGGAATTGCTGGATATAATGTCCATAACATTCCTTGGAAAGGAAAGATGTTTTGAAAAATGGTCAACCGTAAGGGAGGAGCCAATGGACAAAACAAAGTCGTATGAAATTGGGGCAAATAAGCAGAAAAACCAAAAAAGAACTGCCCTTTCAAATGACGTTGAAATGGGCAGTTAGAAGGTTTTAAACCCTGGAGCCGGCAAGAGGACTTGAACCCCCAACAGGCGGATTACGATTCCGCTGCTCTACCAATTGAGCTATGCCGGCCTATTTTTTGTAAGTGGATTATAACATTTTGCCCGCGGAAAATCAAGGGAGCAACAAGGAGCACAAGGAGCAACGAGAACATCCAGGGGAACGATCTGCCCGAAGCTCTAAGGTTTATGCGTTTAAATCCCCTGTTCCATGCCTTCCATGGTTTCTAAGGGCACAGGTTTAAATAATCTAGAAGCTGTGGCTTTCCCCGGGAGCGACGACGATACAACGGGATTCTGTCTTCGCCTCAACCTTTTGCTTGAATTCCAGGGGATCGGCTTCGATTAGGGGCCACGTATTATAGTGGTAAGGGATCACCGCTTTGGCCTTCAGGAAGGAAGCGGCAAGGGCGGCATCGTCGATGCCCATGGTAAAATTATCGCCGATGGGAAGAAGGGCAATATCCAGGGGGGTGAGCTCCCCGATGAGTTTCATATCGCCAAAAAGGCCTGTATCCCCGGCAAAATAAATGTTTTTCCCATAATAATTGACGACAAAACCGCAGGCATGCCCGCCGGCGATTCCCGAGCCGTGAAAGGCCAGGGTTAGTTTAACCCATCCAAAAGGGAAATTAAACCTGCCTCCAATATTTAAACGATGAACGGCCAGCCCCTTATCCTGTGCATCATCGGAGATTTCCGATGTGGAAATAAGCATGGCCTCGTTTGCCCTGGCAATTTCGTATGCTTCCCCCAAGTGATCGAAGTGAGCATGGGAGACGAGCACGTAATCTGCCTTTACCTCCTCCGGTTTAAGGGAGGCTTGCGGGTTTTCCCTTAAAAAGGGATCAAAAACCAGGGATTTCTGCCCCTCCCCCTCCAACATAAAACAGGCATGACCAAGAAAAGTAAGTTTAGACATAGCGGCACTCCTTTAAAAATATTTCATTTTTTATTATAGCATAGCCTTTGGGGCTTGACAAATAATGGCATCCCTCAATGAGCCGCCGTAACGGCAATATTGTCACCTGGCGGCAAAATGCAGCAAAGGGCGTTTTCTTGACAGCGCATCTTATCTTTACTAAAATAGGT
>CAZAQM010000152.1:0-3364 GCA_964487385.1 uncultured Dethiobacter sp. | reverse complement strand
AAATGCAGCAAAGGGCGTTTTCTTGACAGCGCATCTTATCTTTACTAAAATAGGTTTAAATGCAAGTTAGTTGCAATAAAACAAAAACATCGAGGGATGGTCGGGCTGGGAAAAATGAAACTTCGTTTGGCGAGGATATTGTTCCTGCTGATCCTGTTATTGATTTCGCTGTTTTTTGCGACAGGCTGCACCAGTCTTGAGCAGGATTTATCCGGTAACGGGAAAGGGAACTCTCCCGCCGGCGGAGAGTCGGAGGGGGCTGCAGAAGGGGTTGCCGTGAAGGTGATCTGCACTATCTTTCCCCTGACTGATATCGTCGGCAATCTTGGCGGGACGAGGGTGGAGGTAACCAATCTGCTGCCGCCCGGCGCCAGCCCCCATACCTATGAACCCACTATGGAACAGGCCAAGGCGGCTGCCGGAGCTGATCTGTTTGTTTTTATCGGCGGGGGTGTGGACGACTGGGCGACCGGTTTGGCCGGGGCGGAAAGTGTGCCTGCCCTGGAAATTACGGCACATATGCATGGATATCTTTTGGAGTACAACCCCCTTTATTTGCATGGTGAGGATGGCGCCGGGCCGGAGGAGGATGAAGCTTACGATGGGGGGCCGGGACCCGGAATCCAAGGCGGTGCCGGCAGCCTTGATCATGGCCACAATCATAGTTCTTTTGACCCCCATGTTTGGGTGGATCCCGTTTTGGTTCAAGAGGTGATCGCGCCGCTCATAACGGCAAGGCTGAAGGCAGTCGATCCCGGGGGCGCAGACTGCTATGACAGATCTTTGCTGGAATATCAGGCTGAGCTTGCCAAGCTCCACCAGGAGATAACAGATGTCACTTGCGGATTTACAAAAAGGCAGTTTATCTCCTATCATTCCGCCTGGAGCTATTTTGCCGGGCGTTACGGTTTGCAGGAGGCAGCTGCCGTGGAACCCTTTCCGGGCCGGGAACCCTCGGCCAGGTGGCTGGCGCAGCTGGTCCGGCTGGCTGAGGAAAATCAGATCGATGTGCTTTTTGCTGAACCCCAATTGAGCCAAAAGTCCGCCGCAGTCCTGGCTGAAGAAATTAACGGCCGGGTGCTCATCTTAGATCCCCTGGGGGGCAGGGGGATTTCCGGCAGGGAGTGCTACACCGATCTCCTCCGCTATAACCTGGGCATTTTTAGGGAGGCTCTGGAATAACGAAGAATAACGCTAAAAAAGATGTTTTTTTCCGCATTTTTTTATATAATGGAATCAGACATTAATGGAGTTGGGTTTAGAACGGAGGGGAAAGGCAGGATGCTGACCTTAAAATTTTGCGGCGGAGCCAAAACTGTTACCGGTTCCTGTTTTTTGCTCCAAACAGAAAAGGTAAAGATCTTGGTGGATTGTGGCATGTTTCAGGGGGGTAAGGAGCTAAGGGAGCGCAACTATCGCGATTTTCCCTTTGATCCCGCGGAAATTTCCGCTTTATTCCTTACCCATGCCCATATCGATCACAGCGGCCTGATACCGAAGCTGGTGAGAAACGGCTTTCGGGGGAAAATATATACGACGTGCGCTACAGCGGATCTATGCCGTATTATGCTCCCCGATAGCGGCCATATTCAGGAAATGGAGACGGAATGGCTCAATCGCAAGGCCAGGAGAGCCGGGCGGCCTGAAACAGAGCCACTTTATACCGTGGCAGAGGCCTATGCCGCCATGGAATATTTTGTTGAAGTGGATTACGACAGGATTATGATTGTCGGGCCGGAACTTTCCTTTCGGCTGAGGAACAGCGGCCATATCCTTGGTTCCGCTATCGTGGAGCTATGGGTGGCTGATGAGGGTGACAGGAAGAAGCTGGTCTTTACCGGGGACCTGGGCAGGAAAAATCAGAGCATTATCTGCGATCCGGATATCATCGAGGAAGCAGATTATCTGATCGTGGAGGGTACTTATGGCAAAAGGCTTCACGAGGGCGAGGAGGAAAAAGCGGACCTCCTCAGGGAAGTGATCAACTCTACTCTGCAGCAGGGAGGCAATATCGTCGTCCCCTCTTTTGCCGTAGGCAGAACCCAGGAACTTTTATACATACTGAACAAGCTGATCGAAAAGGAAGAGATCCCCCCCCTGCCAATTTATATCGACAGTCCCATGGCCATTCGCACGACGGATCTTTTTGTCGAGCACAAGGAATGTTTTGATCTGGAGATGCGGGCCTGCATGGCCCGCGGAGAAAGTCCCCTGCATTTTCCAGAGGCATTTTTCACCCCAACTGTGGAACAATCCCGGAAGATCAATGAGGCGGAGGGGGGTGCGCTGATCATCTCTGCCAGCGGGATGTGTGATGCCGGCCGGATCAAGCACCATCTCAAACATAACCTCTGGCTTTCCGCATCGACGATCCTTTTTGTCGGCTACCAGGCCCAGGGTTCCATGGGGCGCTATTTGCTGGAGGGGGCGGATCGGGTCACGCTCTTTGGCGAGGAAATAAAGGTGAGGGCGCGCATTGCCTCCATCGAAGGTTTTTCTGCCCACGCCGACCAAAATGAAATTTTGGAGTGGGTTGGCAAAATAAGGGTTTTCCCCTCCCAGATTATCCTCGTCCACGGGGAAGAAGAGCCGCTGCAGCACCTTGCGGGTCTGCTAAAGGAAAAATATGGGGCGGAAGTCTATATTCCCTCCTACCTGGAGGAAATATCCCTTTTCCCGTTGGGGATCCCAGGGCTGGGCATCGAAGAGGAAATTTCTGCACGGCTCAAGGCGCAGGAAATTCTCACTTCGTGGAAAGAAAACAGCAGGTTTTTTGCCAATAAACTTAGCGATTATTTGGAAAGGGAGCGGGATGTGGGGCGCCTGGAAGCGCTGGAGGAGCGCCTGGGCTTTTTCCTGCGGCAGATGGAAAATGAGAGCAATTACATGAAGAGTTCACCCCTTATTTTTGCGCCTCCCCTGGTGGAAATGATCGGCGACAAACTAAAGGAGAGCGAAGCCGGGGAAGGCAAAGGGGCCTAAAGGAACAGGAGTGTCAATATTGGAAGAAGGATTGTCGATTCTAAAGATCATGGAGCTGATTCCCCACCGCTATCCCTTTTTATTGCTGGACCGCATTACGGAGATGGAAGCGGGGAAAAGAGCCGTTGGGTTGAAAAATGTCACCATCAATGACCCTTTTTTTCAGGGGCATTTTCCCGGCCATCCGGTTATGCCGGGAGTGCTCATCGTGGAGGCCATGGCCCAGCTTGGGGCTGCGGCCGTGCTCAGCAAAGAGGAATTCAGGGGCAAGACAGCTTTGTTTCGGGGTTTTTCTAATGTTCATTTTCGCGGCATCGTTCGTCCGGGGGATACGCTCCGTCTAGAGGCAACCCTGACTGCAATAAGGGGGCGAGTTGGCAGG
>CAZAQM010000151.1:0-5110 GCA_964487385.1 uncultured Dethiobacter sp. | reverse complement strand
AGCCGGATAAATACTATTCCTCCAGCACGAGTAAGGAGGCGCAGTTCTCACAATAAACCAGATGCCCCGGGGTTAAAAGGCGGGCCTTAAAGGATGAGGGCAGGGAGACATTGCATATCCCGCAAAACCCGTTTCGCACGAGGGAAATGCACCTGCCCCCGCCGGATCTCTTCCTCAGCTCCCTGTATTTTTTTAACAGCCCTTCCTCTATTTCAAGCGAAAGATCGGCACAGCGGGCAGATAGCCCTTCAAGTTCAGTCTGGCAGGAAAGCCGATCTAACCGAGCCCGGTCCTTCAACTTCAGCAATGCTTCCCTTTCTTTTTTTAGCTGCAGCTGTATCTGCTCGAGAGAGCCTTCCAGATCCTCTATCGTTTCCATCTGAACAATAATTTCATCCTCCCTAAATTCCTTGTCTTTTCCCAGAGCGTAAACCTTTTTTCCCATGCTCTCCAGTTCCTTGGCATTTCCGATCTTGCCATTATATAATTTATTATTGAGTTCTTTGAGTTTGGCTGTAATCTTTGCCACATCCATTTCTTTTAATCGTTGGGCTTTTTTTACCTCGGCAATCTCCCCTTCTTTTTGCTGTATTGTTTTTTCAAGGGATTCCACGGTTTTTAATCCCTCACTATATTGTAAAACACTGGGGATAACCTGTAAATCATGCTCTTTTTTATTTTTTTCCTCTTCCGTTTCCTGCAACTCCCAAAGAAGTTTAAGCTGTTCCGCCATTTTATCTCCTTTCGAGGATATGCCACATCCTTTTCCTTTTATTGGAGATTAATATCTTTGTTTGGAAATTCCCCTGTTGCATCTCCTCACGCAGATAGGCTGCCAAAGAAGGTATTACCGGCCATTCGGTCGCATCATGCCCTGCATCGATAAGGGCTAACCCGTTTAGCTCAGCCAGCTGGGCCTGATGGAACTTTATGTCTCCGGTCAATAAAACATCGGCATCGTTTTCAAGGGCTCTTTCGACAAAATCACCACCGCTTCCTCCCAGAACAGCTACCCTGTTAACCAGCGAATTCAAATCGCCTAGTATTTTGAGATGATCCGGGCCGAGGAGCACGCGGCAGCGCTCTGCAAATTCATGCAGTGTCTGCCCTTCCCCGAGTTCCCCGATTCTTCCCAACCCCCTGGCTTGCCCATTAATATTCAGGGAATAAAGATCATAAGCCGCTTCTTCATACGGGTGTGCCTTCTGCAGGGCTTCCAGGATGCGATCCCGCCTATTCCTAGGAATAATGGTCTCCAGACGAAGCTCCTTTACTTTTTCCAGCGCGCCCCTTTTGCCAATAAAAGGTGAGGCGCCTTCCAGAGGCAAAAATGTACCCGTCCCCTGGGTTTGGTAGGTACAATGGGAATAATTGCCGATCCATCCTGCTCCGGCAAGGCATATTGCTTCGCGAACCTCATCGGCAAACCCCTGCGGGACAAAGACCACCAACTTCTCCAGCTCTTCACTGCCTGTCGGGGCAAGGATTCCTGGGTTCTCCAGTCCCAGGAGTTTGGCCAGAATATCGTTCACTCCTCCCGGAACGACATCCAAATTGGTATGGGCACAGTAGAGCGTAATTCCCCGGGCAAGGGCGCGGGCTACCAGCCCTTCCCGGGGCTTTTGCAAATCAATTGTTTTCAGCGGCTGATAGAGAAAAGGATGGTGGGTAAAGATCAATGATGCTCCCCTTTGAAGCGCCTCATCGAGGACCTCGGCGGAAAAATCCAACGCTAAAAGAACGGCAGGCACTTCAGCATGGAGATCCCCCCATTGCAAGCCGGTAACATCACCAGGAAGGGCGTATTCCCGTGGTGCAAGCCTTTCGATCATGGAGACTAGTTCATTCCCTCTGGCTAATATTTTCCAGCACCTCCCTAACGGCTTGACAGCGTTGGTGAAAATATTTCCACCGCGGCCCAGCCCTGGCATTCCTAGCCCCGCCTAGTCCCTGCAAAATAGCGTCATAGCGCTTTATCTTACCCTCGAGCCAAGGGATCAACAGCGGATCCTTTCCCTTCAGAAGATATGGCCCGAGTTCAAGATGTATGGGCTCACTAACAATTTCTTTTCCCTTTTCTGCAGCAATGATCTCATAATAATGTCCCTTCTCGAAGGCCAGTTTTTCGCGGAAAAAATAAAAGCCCTGGGCAAAAAGCCAGCGTCTCACCAGGGGAAGATCCCCCATGGGCTGCAGGACAATTCGCTTGTAGCGCCGCAGTTCGCCGCCGGCAGCCATGAGCATTCTGCAGATGTTCGTTCCGCCCATCCCCGCCAGGACAACGATCTCCACCCCGTCGCCCTCAGCCAGGGCAGAAAGCCCGTCCCCTGTGCGAACATCCACCTTATAGCCGAGATTAAAAAGCGAAACGGTCTCCCTGGCCTTTTTTGTATTTTTGGCAGACTTATCTATAGCGATAACCTTGGGGCATTTTTTTTCCGTAACCAGATGAATGGGAAGATAGGCATGATCTGTGCCGATATCTGCAACGACTGACCCGGGGGGAACAAGGGAGGCAACCCCTGCCAGGCGAGGTTTTAGTTTCACTTCATGCTTCATCCTCATTAATTGTTTGAACAGGCTAACTTTATTATTAACCAAGTTCCATAAAAATAGCGAAAACCCTGCTTAAATATATTACAAAATTATTCTGTATATTTTGTATACGCAGGTGGAAACCAGTTAAAGTCTAGACCTTCTTCAGAAGCCCGTATAAAAAAAATTCCATTAACTGGGCAAGAGTATTTTCGGCGTTCAGCCCATGGGTAATAATAAAATCGGGATTGGCAACTGCCTGGATAGAAGCGGCTATGGCTGCCGTCACAATGCGGGGATCGAGATCTCTGACAAGCACCCTGTTTTTTTCGTCCATAAACAGTTTTGATCTAATAATATTTTCCACGTTCTTCTTGCGAAAACCATCGATCTTTTTCCAGTAATGGGGATAATGCTTTTGCAGATCGCTGAGCACCGGGGGGTGGAAATAAGTCTGTATGATGTGGTGCAGGAAGCGCAGCATGCAGGCAACTATTTCATCCGGCTCATGATGGGAGGATGCAAACTCCTCCATTAATGATTCTGTCTCCGCCATTAACTTTTCCAGAGAAGCCATGATCATTTCATCCTTGCTGCGGAAATAGCGGTAAAGGGTTCGTTTGCTTATACCGGCCCCGGCCGCCAGTTCATCCATGGTCACCCGGTAAAAACCCCGGGTCCTGGAAAGTTCCAGAAACGCGGAAAGAATTCTCTCCTTGATAGTAAAACCTCCTTAGGGAAGTTGGGGAGGCTCTCCTGCCTCAAGCTATCTTTTTTTTGAATTTCAGGGCGCTGATGATGAGGAGAAGGATCGTGAAAACGATCAGGGAGGTAACCTGCCCCACGAGGTAGGAAAAACCAATACCCTTTAAAATTATACCCCTGATGATATCCAGATAAAAGGTAAGCGGAATTAAATAGCTGAGATAATAAATCAGACGGGGCATGGCATCCCGGGGAAACATAAAACCCGAGAGCAGGATACTTGGCAGCATGACAAAAAAACCCATCTGCATGGCCTGCATCTGGGTCCTGGCCACATTGGAAATAAGGATACCCATGCCCAGGGAAGCTGTAATGAAAAAAAGGGTTAATATATAGAGTTCAAGAAGACTGCCCCTGATGGGCACATGGAAAACGGCAACCCCGATGATCAGGGCTATGGTAATCTGCAAGTACCCAAGGATAATATAGGGAACTATTTTCCCAATCATCAATTCCATGGATTTGATCGGTGTGACCATCAATTGTTCAAGGGTTCCCCGTTCCCTTTCCCGCACAATACCCATGGAGGTGAGAAGGACCATGGTCATGGTTACTACCGTGCCGAGGATAGCCGGAACCATATAGTGTGCCGTTATTCCGTCAGGATTATACCAGGGACGCACCCTGATATCATAGGGCGGCCCTGCGAGGCTTACCCTTTGGGCCAGTACTTCCTGTGATTTAATCAGCCCAATGGAATTGGCTATGGCGATGGCCTGGTTGGCGACCATGTTATCGCTTGCATCCACAAGCACCTGTACCTGGGCGGGAACACCCCTGTTTACACTGGCGGCAAAATCCGGGGGGAAAACAATGCCAACCCTGGCTCTGCCGCTGTCGATCATTTTGTTCACTTCCTCATAGCTGCCGGCGGCATACTCAATATCGAAATAGCCCGAAGCGCTGAAAGCGTCCAGCAATGCCCGGCTTTCACCCGTTAACGACTGATCAAAGACCACTGTGGGAATATGTTTTACCTCTGTTTGGATGGCAAAGCCAAAAAGTAAAAGCTGAACGAGCGGAAGCAAAAAGACCAGGGCCAAAGTCATTTTATCCCGACGCATTTGCAACAACTCTTTGTGCAAAACCGCAAATATTCTATGCATTGCCTTCACCTGTCCTTTGATGTTCGGCCAAAACCATAAACACATCCTCAAGGGAGGGAACGATGGGCCTGGGTTCCACCCCGCAAAACTCACGCAGGTCGGCCACGCATCCCTCTTCCGCTAGCAGGACATGAAGGGCCGGGCCGTGCATGGAGCAATCCCTTACATAAGATAGCTTTGCCAAAGTGCTCATCTTCTCAAAAGGATGCGGTATGATTAGCTCCACAAGAAAGCCCCGGAGCGTATTCCTTTTCAGGAAGCCGGGGGTATGGACGGCTATCAGCTTTCCTGCCGAAATGAAGGCAATTCTGTGGCAGCGCTCTGCTTCGTCCATGAAATGGGTGGTAACCATAATTGTCGCCCCTTGTCCGGCTAAATCCTGAATAATATTAAAAAACATTCTGCGGCCGGTAGGGCTCACTCCGCTGGTGGGCTCATCCAAAAAGACGATATCCGGACGGGCAATGATGGCGCAGCTCAGGGCCAGGCGCTGCTTCCAGCCTCCGCTCAAGTTTGCCGCCATTTCCCTTTCCCTGCCCGCCAGGCCTGCCAGGGCGAGCATCTCGCCAATGCGTTCCCGCCGATTTTTTGGAGGAATATTATATATACCGGCATAAAAATGCAGATTTTCCAGCACGGAAAGATCGTCGTAGAGGCTAAACTTTTGGGACATATAACCTAGGTGGGTTTTAATTTTTTCTGTT
>CAZAQM010000150.1:0-5120 GCA_964487385.1 uncultured Dethiobacter sp. | reverse complement strand
CCCACCTATAGAGGTGTTTCAGTCCCCTATTTATCGGGGTTAGCGATGATACAAAACAATCAGGGCAGTTGTTTGGACACTGCTCTGAATGGTTTCAGTCCCCTATTTATCGGGGTTAGCGATGATACTAGTTTGAAGTGAGTTCGACTTTGCTGCGGATACTGTGTTTCAGTCCCCTATTTATCGGGGTTAGCGATGATACACGGCTCCTGTTACTGCTGATTCGTCTCAGTTTGAGTTTCAGTCCCCTATTTATCGGGGTTAGCGATGATACCCCTTGTGGGCCACTCATAAATGCGCACCGGGCCGCTGTTTCAGTCCCCTATTTATCGGGGTTAGCGATGATACCGACTAGAAACGAAAACCGTCAACCTTGATGGAAACGGAATTCCATCCATTTGCTATTATATCAAATTTAGTTAAAAATTCGAAGATCAATTTTCTGCTTAAAAATGAAGGGTATCTGCGAAACTGAAACCTTTTAACCGCAAAAGGTAAAATATGGACATCTTTCATCACAATTGTTTGCCTTTCCCGGATCAATTTCATTATACACTATCCTCATTTTATCATCTCTTTCTTCAATAAACCACTGGCGAAGTTCATCATTTATAATATGGAAATCTTTTTGAATATGCAGCCTGCCTTTTTTAAACTCTCCATAGACAATGCACCCGACATTAATTGGATAATCGTACAATGCTTCCATAACCAGGGCATACCCGGTTGTGGTCAAACGATGGAAAGATTCACGAGGGCCAAATTTCAGATCAACGATCATTGGTTCGGAAAAAACATAGGCATCCGCATGAAGGTTGGAGCTAAGACCTAGAAATGAGCCGTCCAAATTTTGTTCCAGGACAAAAGGTACTGCCTGTGCTGCCAGTGAATCCTCGCCAATATACGGTTGGCGGGAGAGGATATCCTGGATGCGTGAAGTTATGCGAAAGTATTCATAGTTAAACAATTGCTCCAGACATTCTTTAGCCGTTGGCATTTCTCCGCCTTGAGAATCCGCTGATTCAGATACCTGCTGGTAGACATCTGCTGAGCTTTCCATAAACTCCTTAAACGCCCCCTTTAGTTCCTGCATAATCATTTCAATATTTGTTCCGTGTAGATAAATGAGCTTTTTTGTGCGGACGAGCATAAAAGCTATTAAGGAATGGAACAGCAAGCCCAGCAACATGGCCATATTGGGGTTACCTTTATATCTTTCCACTTTATTAAGAAAAACATCACGCCCGCTGTTGCAATATTTGCCGGCAATTTGATAAAGGGGCAGTAAAACTTCATAAACTGGCTCCAGGGGTGGCTGGTGCCAGTTCCATCCCCTCAGTTCTTCGGCTACTCCCTCTTCCCGGGATTTGGGCAAATAACCCTTTAACAGTTTTTTTCTTTCATTATCGTTCAAAAAATAAATATAAATCACCCCACATCAGCACAGTAATTGCGAAACTCACAGTCGGTACACCGCTGTTTTGACCGAACATAGGCAGGCATCCTTTCACCGATAACAACATTATGGATAGCGCTGATAACCTTTTTTACGTGCTGGCGCATACCTCCTGTTATCTCCACAGGTACTATTGTTTTGGCAGGAATCAGATACAGAAAACCAAAACGCACCGGTCGTTGATACGCCTCTTCAAGAAGCATGGCATAGGCAGCAAGCTGATACTTCTGGTGCAGATCTTTTTGGCGGAGGCTGTGTTTAAAATCGACAGGGTAAATATTGCTGTCCGCAGAAGTAATCATCATGTCGAGTACCCCATGCATACCTAAACGGGCCGAACTGAGGGATATTTGAAAGCTCCTTTTCCCCTCTATAATACCGTAAGGCTTGAGCCCCCTTCTTTTTTCCAACTGTTGTATCTCTATATGCTCCAGTTTTCCGTATTCCATTTTGCGAGTTACCCTGCGAGGAACCGGCAACACATAATAAAAATACAGAATTCGAGGGCAGTAAATATATTGTTTTAAATCAGAAACCCGCAATGAAATCATCTTGCTTCAAACTTTCTCTCTTCCTTAATCTTTTTCAGCAACACCTTTACTAACAATATCGGCTGCATTAATAATCTCCTTTTTTAGTTTCGCGTCTTTGTCACAAAAGGGATAAATCTGAATGTTTCCTTCTTTATTTCCCAGGGTTCGCTGGAGCCGCATGCGCAGTTCTTCCCGCCGGTTGTGGTTAATATCTCCCAAAAAGGCGCTGTATTGAATCCGCACCAGCCCATAATCCTTGCATGCCTCGCCTATTTTGTTTCGTATACGATCATCCGGGATATCGTATATTACCAAAGTTTGCATCACCACCCTCCCACAAATGCCCGGTATTTTCCATCCCCGCGCACAAAGGAAGCTAAACTTCGCGCCTGGCTCTGAATAATGTTTTGCAGCTTATGTTTCTTCCCATTATAATTTTCAGCAACATCGAGACGTTCCAAAATTTTAGCGGCAAGCTCTTTGCGTGTATCTGCCGGAAGCTTTCCTTCATCCAACGTTACCTTGCTCCCCTTACTGAACATAGCAATAATTACCCTATCCACCACCGGCTGGCGAAACTCCTCGATCAAGTCGAGGACAAGGGAGGGCCTACCCGGCCTATCCACATGCATAAACCCGGCAAACGGCTCCAGGCCGGCCAGGATCACGGCGCTCCAAACTTGGGAATAGAGAATGCCGTACCCATAATTGAGCATGGAGTTAAAAGGATCTTCCGCCCCGCGATGCTCTCTGCCGGGGAAAACCACCTTTCCTTCAAGAATTAGTGCTACCTGGTTCCAGTAAATTGCCGAAGCCCGTCCTTCAACAGAAAGAAACTGTCCCCTTAAATCATCAATTTTTTCGCCAAGATAGTTGTCAAGCTCAGCGCTTGTGTCTTCCATCTTTTTTACAGCCGCCATGATGGCCTCGTAAGTTTCCCGTTTAGCTTCTTTGCGGTGTTTGGAGAAATATTTTAAGGTATTGATCTGGTTTTTGATTTTTCCGGCAACAAATATTCTGGCCAACGCTACACCTCTCTGATCAAGGTAAGCCATCAATTGTTCCCGCCTCGTTTGCACCGTTGCGGTAAGCTGGGGTGAACTAATTTTGGCATAGGGCTGTCCATTGCCGGAAAGAAAGTTAATCTGCACCCCGTATTCCATGCACATCTTAATAGCATCGCTGGAGAGCGAGGCTCCGCCGGTTGTCACAGTAACCTGCGAAAGGTCAAAGAACGGCACTTCCTGGACCACCTTGCCGTTTTCCCTGATAACCAGTCGTTCACTTTTTTTGCCGATAAAGGATCCGTAGTTGTTGACGATGAGGTTCATGGAATACTCCGCCATAATTTGTTAATATTAGTCAGATGTTATTATTTCCCATTGCCGCCTCTATCATTCCTGCAATGCTGGTAAAGCCTATTCCCTATACGATCTCATCTAGACATCCGTAAACAGTCCATACCCCAGTGATGTTTTTGCCCCAATACCATATTCTGTTAATGCGATATGTAAAAGTTCTTTTGTTCCGGCCAGCAGGTTTGGATCCCCAAAAATCTCCATTCCCTTTTTTGCTGCATCGCCATTTTTTTTGCTGTCAAACCCAATGTAAAAGGTAAATACAGCATTTTCGACAGTTAGAAAGTAGATCGGTTTGGGATCGCTGTAATCTGCCGGAAATCCGCCCTTAGCATAATAGGCAGCATAATGGGGATTCATAATATCCTTTTTAATAGTAATCCGCGATTCGCCTGAAGGAAAAGCATCGAAAAAAAGAAGCCTCCCGGTTTGTTCCTGAGTCCCAAAAAGCAGTTTTATATCATTTTCGTTTACCTTTTCCCTATAATTCTGTATAAGAAAATTCCTCAGCATCCCTTTTATTGCTTGTCCCGGTATGTATGGTATGCCATAAACATGATGCAGACTTATGCCTGTTTCATAAACAGACTCACGGCCCAACCCGACAATCATCCGCCAGGCTAACCGGAGTTTTAGGCTATCCGTTTCCTGGTTCAAGCCATCAATGGCTTTCTTCTGCTTTGCCGCCACCTCTCCAAGGAATTCCCGATCATATTGCAAAGAGAGATCATGCTGGACCTCGTTTTTGCTCGTTATAAACAATTTAAATTCCCTATTCCTGTTTTTTAAAAATCGGGCATATTTATACAATAATAGATTTTTATTTTCTATAAGGCTATTAATAAACAGATATTTTGGTTTCCCCTGCAAGTCACCATTGAACAGACCATCAATATTTCTTCGGGTATCTTCGGGAAGTAAATATTCCGGGATATTTTGCAGCAAATCCTGATTGTCCTTGCCTCTTCCGCGGTTCATTCCATATCATCCTCCAGGATCAAGCCTTCGGAAAACCTTTTCACCCAGGAAAGCAGCGATACAAGTTCCCTGGTTACATATTTGTATCTCTTAGATTTTAGAGAAACAACTGCAAGGACCAGATCCTCATCGTTGCCAAGGGGCAAAATTTTTTTGGGATCCATTGACAGCCATTGGCCGAGTTGCCAATATATTAGATCGTAAGCTTTTTGAGGGTTTTCCACCATGCCGGGCTTCCTGTCTTTTTCCTGCCCGGTTTTCTTTGATACTACAAAGGCCAGCGTAGGGCCGAGGCCATTATTGTAAATCATGGTCAGCATCTTTTTAATATAGGATTTATATTTATCGTCTTTGTAATGTATCCCGCCAATCTGATCGCCGTTGATAATATTTTTCCCTTCAACCGCACACCTGTAGGCAAATGCTGCCCGCCCACCCTCGATTCCTTCAATGGTTGTTTCATTCCTTCCCATCACCTGCCCCGCTCCTTTCCTACCCTAACCCTGACGATACCCTTGCCGATTGTCGCATTGCCGCCAACCTGTAAATAATCCCCAAGGTTATCTGTAAAGAAATCCATGACCCTGCCCTCAACGCCAGCGTTATTTCCTCCTTCTTCTTCATCAAAACCCTCTTTGATACTGCTATAAATCCCCGAGGAGAAAACCAGCGAGTACATTACAGTTTCTGCAGGAAGATACTCCTCTGTCCATAAGGCACCGCCCTTAACAGTACCTGTTTCATCAATCTTTGTTCTGGTAATAATCTCTGTGGATAGCTCCACAAAGTCACGGA
>CAZAQM010000149.1:0-5175 GCA_964487385.1 uncultured Dethiobacter sp. | reverse complement strand
ATTACCGGCGGCAACAACACGAGTTCTATTTCATTTACACTTAAAAGCAAGGAAGAAAGAAAGGAAAATACTGTTTCCCTAAACTTTTCCTACGACTATGACTATTACTCCCCTAGCGATGGAAGTATGGTCAGAAGTTCAGGATCACAGGCAATTACCGTAAATCTTCCCCTGCAGGATGATTTCAACCTGTCTTCCCCGAATATCACCATTAAAAAGGTAACACTCAACCCGGAAACCCCGGCAGCGCTGGAGGAGTTTAAGGCCCTTTTATCTTTGGATAATTACAGCGCTGCCGAAGCCCGCAATGTTAATGTGGAAATCGATGGCCTAAAGAATTTTGATATTGTCGATATCACCAATCGCAAATTCCTGCCCAGTATCAAAAGCAATGCCGGTACTTCCCTCGATTTCACCTTAAAGGGTAAAGAAAACAGGGAGGACAATAGAGTTAAGTTATCCTTTTCCTACGAATATTCCACGGGAACGAAGGCAACCAGCGAACTCGTTATCAATCTTCCGTTGGATCAAACAGCTTCCGGTAACAGCCCTTTCCTTCAAACAAGATCCTTTACGATATCGAATAAAAGTGATAAAGAATACCTTCTAAAACTAATTTTGCAAAACACCGGCGGCCAGACAGCCAAGGATATTGTTCTTTCACTTGATGGCCTTAACGAAATCTTTGTGCTGAATGGATCTAACGTCCAGTATCTTCCACAAATTTATGCCAAACAGGAAATTGAGGTGGAATATTTAATTGGCGCCAACACCGGTAGCGATGCCTCGCACCTCCCCCTTAACATCAAAATGGAATATAAAGATGCCAGGGGAAATCCTGCCCCGTCCTCACCCTCCACGGAAACTCTGGGCATCGCCGCCTCGCAGGTAGGAGCAGACTCCGCAGCCGGCAAGCCCCGGGTGCTCATTAGCAAATACACCCTCTCCGAGGAAAAGATCCTGGCCGGCAATACCGTCACCCTCAGCCTTTTCATTGAAAACACACACGGGCGCCCCGTCCGCAATCTAAAAGTATCCCTTGGCACGCTTCCTGTGGAGAACACCGGCAGCGGCACTGCCACCAGCGGAGGTACGGTTTTTTCACCGGTCAACAGCAGCAACAGCTTCTATATTCAGGAGATTCCCGCCAAAACTGTTTTGGAGCAAAGCCTGGATCTGCTGGTGGATCCCAACGCCGCAGCCAAAACATACGTCGTTCCCGTAGCCATCGAATATGAGGATCTAAATGCCAAATCCTATGAGGTGGAGGAGATGGTCAATATCCCCGTCACCCAGGAGAGCCGGCTGCAGGTCCTGGCCATCGAAGTGCCGCCCACAGCATTCATTGGGCAGCCCGCCTTTGTCAGCGCGGAATTTGTCAATGTGGGCAAGGTGGACCTGGGCAACTTCATCGTCATGATGGAGGGCCCTTTTCGCAAGGAACAGGCCTCCTATTTCGTGGGCAACCTGGGGATTGGCATGAGCGATTACTATCAGGGAATCATCTACCCGGAGGAAGAAGGAACCCTGGAGGGAGAGCTAATCTTCTCCTACATAGATAACAATAACCGGGAAGTGCAGGTCAGGGAACCCTTCCGGCTGGAAGTGATGCCCATGATGGATCAGGGACCTTTCCCGGAAGGAGAGATGCCGCCGGGGATGTCCGGGGAAGGGGAACACGCCGGAGGTAAAAGCCGCATCTGGCTGGTCGCCGCCCTTGTCGTTGCCGCGGCAGCCATCGTCTTTTTCCTGCGCCGCAGGGCCCTAAAAAAACGTAACAGGGAGTTCATCGATGCGTAAAAAAGACCTTTTCCTCATGGCCAACCAAAACCTGTGGCGCCGCAAGGCCCGTACCATCCTCACCTGCCTGGGCGTGATCATCGGGACGGCCTCCATTGTCGTGATGATCTCCCTGGGGATCGGACTGCGAATCAGTATGGAGCAAAGCATGGCCCAGTGGGGAAGCCTGAATATCATCAATGTTCACCCCGGCATGCAGTGGGACGAAAACGGCAACCCCACGGGAGAAGAAAAACGCATGACCGATGAAACCGTTGCGGAACTAAAAGCCATTCCCGGCGTTACCGCCGTTTCCCCCATCTATAATATTGACGGGGAAGCCCAACTGGGACAGAAAAAAGGATACCTGAACCTTGTGGGCATAGATCCTGCCGCCATGGAAAAACTGGAGTTCAGCGTCGCCCACGGGCGCCTTCTGGCCCCGGATGATCGCTTCGCCATCGTCGCCGGTTCCCAGGTCATCAACAATTTCTGGGATGAGCGGCTCGCCCGGCGGGGGGGAATGATGCGGGAGGGCCCCCAGCAGCAAGACCCGGCCGAGCTCCTGGATCAGCGCATCCGGCTGAGCATTCGCAACCAAGCCGGCAACGAACGCAAACAAAATTTTTTCGTTGTGGGAGTCTTGGACGAAAAAAGCATGGATCGTTCCTGGCAGGTTTATGCTTCTATCCACGACGTTAAAAGGCTGCGCGATTTTATGATGAAAGGGGCAAACAACTCCGGCCAGATGGGGCCTATGGCCAAAGAAGCAATGTATGCCTCCGGCGGGGTGATGATCTCCAGCGTGAACCAGGGAAGCCAGGGAAGCCGCAGCCGCAAAGAAGATCGCAGCAATGACTACAATTCCATCATGATCCAAACCAAGGATGTCGCCCAGACCAAAGAGGTTTCCCAGGAACTGCGGGACAGGGGCTATAATGCCTGGTCCATGGCAGATTCCCTCAAAGATATTGAAAATGTCTCCCGCACCATGCAGGCTATCCTGGGAGGCATCGGCGGCATCACCCTTTTCGTGGCCGCCCTGGGGATCACCAACACCATGGTCATGTCCATCTATGAACGCACCAGGGAAATAGGCATCATGAAGGTTATCGGCGCCTCCTTTGCCGATGTCCGCTCCATCTTCCTCATGGAAGCCGCCCTGATCGGGCTTTTTGGAGGAATTATAGGCCTGGGCTTTAGCTATGGCGCCTCGGAGATCGTCAACCGCATCAGCGCGGACTATATGCAGCGGGGCATGATAATGGGCGGCCCGGCCGCCAGCATCTCCGTCATCCCTGTCTGGCTGGCCGGTTTTGCCGTGGTTTTTTCCATTTTCATCGGCCTGGCTGCAGGGCTCTACCCGGCCAGCCGCGCCATCAGGGTCAGTCCCATCGTGGCTATCCGCAACGAATAAAAAAGAAATAAACCCTCCCCATCATGCATATATGATCAAAGGGAGGGATGATCATGCCGGCTGCGGGCTCTGCCGAGGCAGGGAGGCTACTCCTCATCTGCCTTCTGACAGGAGTTATCCATATGGTGGAAACGCTCTCCTACAGCGCCCGCATCGCCGGGATCAGGACGCGCCGGCTTTACCTGGCCTCATCCCTCTTCAGCGTGCTCGTTTTGCTGGCCCGCAGCGCCAACCTCATCCAGGCACCCCTGCTAGGTTATTTCGTCGACGAAACCATTATTTCGGGAGACACCTCCCTATTGGCTGAAGCCATCCGTGCCATCCTCTTTTCAGCAACCCTGGGCAGCCTCCTGGCTGCCGCACTAATCCCCACGGCCATTCATCTTTTTGTCTATTTTACCGGTTTGCTGGAAAAAAGTGAATCCATGGGCCTAATGCTGTTGCGGCTGATCAATACCGATGAATTCTTTAAGAAGATCTATCTGCGCCTGGAAAAAAGTATGCGCCGCCCCCGCTTTTCCCACCTGCTGCTTCTGAAAGACAAGGTTTTTGCCAAACGCATCTTAGTGTTGACCATTATCGTAGCCTCCATCAACGCCTCCGGAGTGCTCTCCGCCATTTATGCCGGCGCACTCATCCCGGACTATCGCCTGACCGCCAGCCAGATGTCCGGCGTCCTCAACGGCTTCAGCACCATCCTGCTTACCTTTTTTATCGACCCCTATGCCTCCCTGATCACCGACCAGGTCATGGCCGGGAAGAGAAGGGTTCAGGAACTCAACGCCATGATCATCTGCCTGGTCTCAGGAAAAATCCTGGGGACCCTTTTGGGCCAGTTCATCTTCCTTCCCTGTGCCAGGTTCGTCATCCTCACCACCAAGCTGATGCAAAAACTCTAGGCAAAAAAGCAGGAAAACTTCCCGCGAAAAGAGAAGTTTTCTATTGTATTTACAAAAACTGAATTTTGCTGCAGAGGAGAAAATAATGGCCACTTTGCTCAAAGTCAACCTAACGGATAAAACGGTAAAAAAGGAAACGATCACTGAACTGCAGCATGAATACCTGGGCGGCCTGGGAGTCAATTCCCGTTTGGCCTGGGAAATGATCCCGCCCGGCTGCCCTCCCTTGGGAGAAGATAACGTTCTGCTCTTTGGCGCCGGCTCCCTGGTGGGCAGCGGCTTGCCCACGGCCCGTAGCGAGGCCACGGCCAAGTCGCCCCTTAGCGGCAGGTTCGGCACGGCCAATTCCGGAGGCAGCTGGGGCTTCAAGCTCAGGCAGATCGGGATCGATCACCTGGCCATCCTGGGAAAAGCAGCGAGGCCGGCTATACTCTACATCGATGGAGGAAAATTGTTTTTTGAGGAGGCCTCCCATCTCTGGGGCGAGGAATCCTGGTTCACCGTAGACTGGATCCGCAAAAACAAAGGCAGGGATTTTCAGGTGGCCTGCATCGGCCCGGCCGGAGAAAACGGGGTGGCCTTTGCCTGCATCCAAAATAATTATCATAATGCCTGGGGCCGCACCGGCCTGGGAGCCGTCATGGGCAGCAAAAACCTCAAGGCTGTCGCCATCAGGGGAAAGGGAAAAATTGGCGACATTCCCCATCCGCAGGAACTGGCCCGGATCAAAGCGGAAGCCCTGCAAAAAATTCAAGGGGACGACAGTTTTGCTTATACCAGAAAATACGGCAGCATGATCGTCTCCTCGCCATTCAACAAGGTGGGTGCACTTCCCGGCCGCAATTTTACCGTTGGTTCCTTTCCTAGCTGGGAAAATACCCGCGGGCGCAGGCACTTTCTGGAAACTTACCGGGAAAGGAGCCTGGCCTGCCATTCCTGCCCCATCGCCTGCTCCCACTGGTCCGTGGTCAAAGATGGGCCCTTTGCCGGATTTGCCGCCAAAGGACTGGAGGTGACCTTCGTCCTGGAATTTGGCGCCCGGCTGGATCTCGCCTCCATCCCGGAAATTTTAAAATGCGT
>CAZAQM010000148.1:0-5185 GCA_964487385.1 uncultured Dethiobacter sp. | reverse complement strand
CCCGGGCCAGACGGGCGTTTTCCAGCAACTGCCCGAAAACGTCCCTTCCCAGAGGGGAAGGCTCCTCCCGCAATCCTTTTTGCAGAGCCTCGATCATATCGTCGCCAAGATAGTAATTGGCCTCCTGGCAGAGCATTGCCACAGCAGCAGTAATCTCCCGGACATGAATTTTCCGCAAAAGATGCACCTCCCCAAAACCGGCCCCATCTTTCAGGCAGAATTCGCCTGCCGCTCCCCGCTAGCCTGTCCCATGTTTTTTATTTCCTGGAATGCTACGGAAAGGAGCAGGAATATAAATTTGTTTGCCGAATAACCATGATAAAACATCATAATTTTAAATATTTTAGAAAAGAGAGGGAAACTAAAATGCCCATTCTTCATAATTTAATGGAGGACTCCGTCCAGCAAGTCGTTGCCGATCTAATTACCAAGGCTGATATCTGCACCTGTGAACAGTGCAGGATGGACGTCGCGGCCATCGCCCTGAACAGCCTCCCTCCCCGCTATGTCGTCACGAATAAAGGCGCCAGCTATGCCCGCGCCGATCTCCTGGAGATGCAGAAGTATGTCGATGTAGTCGGTGCGGTAACAAAAGCGATCAATCTGGTCAGGGAACATCCCAGACACCCATAAAAAATCCTTGATGAACGTTTTGCTCCAATAACCGGCTTGCCTATTTTATCCCGATCATTATTTCAAATTCATCTTGCGAAATTATAGCAATTTTTAGGGCTTCCGCTTTTTCCAATTTTGAGCCGGGGTTTTCCCCTGCAAGAAGATAATCGATCTTTTTGCTGATGCTGCCGGCAACTCTGCCCCCCTTTGATTCGATAAGCTCCCTGGCTTCCTGGCGGGAATACCCCTGCAACGCCCCGGTGAGGACGAAGCTTTTTCCCCGCAAAAAATTTTTATCGCTGCTCGCTACCCGCTCTGTTTCTTCATAAAAATTCACCCCGGCACGTTCGAGCTTTTCCAGAACTCTTGCGGCAGTTTCCTGCCCAAAGAATTCCCTGACGGATGCGGCAATCCCCGGGCCGATCTCCGCAAGGCCGGTCAGCTCCTCCAGAGTAGCCTCCCGCAAGCGATGCAGGTGTTTAAAATGCGCGGCCAGAAGACGTGCCGCCCTTTCCCCAACCAGCCGGATGCCCAGGCCGTATAACAGTTTATGCAGGGAATTGCTCTTGCTCTTTTCCAGGGAATCGAGCAGGTTCCGGGCAGATTTTGGGCCCATTCGCTCCAGGGAGGAAAGTTTATCCTCCGTCAGCCCGTAAAGATCCCCCACGTCCTCCGCCAGTTCCTTCGCATAAAGCTGTACGGCAAGGGATTCGCCCAGGCCGCCAATATCCATCCCGGCGCGGGAGGCGAAATGGATGATGCGTTCGATCAGCTGAGCCGGGCAGGCCGGGTTAAAGCACCTCAGAGCCGCCTCGCCGGGAAGCCGGTGAACAGTTTCCCCGCAGGAGGGGCACTCCCCGGGCATGGTAAAGGGCCTGGCAAAGCCAGTCCTTTCCTCGGCAACGACGCGGACGATTTCCGGGATAATGTCCCCCGCCTTATGAACGACCACCAGATCGCCGACCATAACACCTTTCTCCCTGATATAATCCTCGTTGTGAAGGCTGGCCCTTTTCACCACCGTTCCGGCCAATAGCACCGGTTCCAGGATGGCTATGGGGGTAATCGTCCCGGTGCGCCCCACATTTACCTCGATGCCTTTCACCTGCGTAGTTTTTTCTTCTGCCGAAAATTTGAAGGCAACAGCCCATCTGGGGGCCCTGCTGGTCTCCCCCATCTTTTCCTGCAGGGAATAGTCATCGATCTTCAAGACCACCCCATCAATTTCATAGGGCAGATCACCCCTTTTCAGGTCCATATCCCGGAAATAAGCCACGGCCCGTTCAAAACCGGGAAGCAGTGCCACATGGGGACTGGTTTTGAACCCTAGCCCTGCCAGATACTGCAGCGTTTCATAGTGCCCACCCGGAAACTGTCCACCCGGGAGGGAAATAAGACTGTATACCAGCAGATCCAGGGGCCTGCCGGCGGCCACACGGGGATCGAGCTGCCGCAAAGAACCGGCAGCAGCATTTCTGGGGTTGGCAAAGGGCGGCAACCCCTCTCCTTCCCTGGCCTTATTCAACTCCCGGAAAGCGCCTTTGGGAATGAAAACCTCACCCCGGACCTCCAGGCTGACAGCTTTCCTCAGCCGGAGGGGAAGGCTTTTAATGGTCAGCAGATTATGAGTTATATCCTCACCGGTAAAACCGTCGCCGCGGGTTGCCCCCCCGGAAAAAAGCCCGTTTTCATAAGTCAGGGATACTGCCAGGCCGTCAATTTTGGGCTCGCCAACCCAGGTAAGCGATCCCGGGCCGGCAATTTTTTCTGCCCGCCGGAAGAAATCGCCCAATTCCTCCACGCTAAAAACATTTTCCAAGCTCAGCATGGGAACCCGGTGGGCTACCTGGCTAAAAGCCTCGATAGCCTTGCCCCCCACCCTCCTAGAGGGCGAGTCCGCAGTAACCAGCTCGGGGAAAAGGGATTCCAGCCTGTTCAGCTCCCGCATCAGCCCATCAAATTCCCCATCGCTGATGCGGGGATCATCCAGAACATGATAGGCATAATTATGCTCGTTAATCAGCTCTCTTAATTTTTCCAGTTTCTCCGCCGCGGTTTTGCTTTCCATTCTGCCCTTTTTCCTCCTAGCCGATATTATATCTCATTTTCCCCGGAAAAAAACAAATACCGGCATTTTTCTGGAATTGCAAAAACCGGCATAAAAGCAAGCTTATGTTTGGCATTGAAAGGCAATGATTTTGCTGTTGAAAGTATCCGGCATCTATTTTAACTCTTGCGGAAGGCCCGGTGGGCGATATCCTTGCGGTACTGTGCCCCGGCAAATTCGATTAGTCCGGTAAGATCATAGGCTCTGTTGACAGCACTTTCCAGGGACCGGTCCCAGGCTGTCAGGTTGAGAACCCTGCCGCCGGAGGTGACCGCCCTGCCATCCTGCAAGGCTGTCCCGGCATGAAAAACAAAAGTATTATCCACTTCCCCTGCTTTTTCCAACCCGGAAATTACTTTGTTTTTTTCATATTTACCCGGATAGCCCGCAGAAGCCATGACGACACTGACGGCCGCATCGGCAGACCATTCCGGCGGGGCAAGGGTGGAAAGATTGCCCCTGGCAGCGCCATAGAGTATGGGGAAAAGATCCGATTTCAGCCGGGGGAGCAGCACCTGGGTCTCCGGATCGCCAAAACGGGCGTTAAATTCCAGGACCTTCAGGCCCCCGGCAGTCAGGATCAGCCCCCCAAATATTACACCCCTGTAGTCGATTCCTTCAGAGCGAAAACCGGCAATTACCGCCTCGAATATTCTCTTATTGACTTCCTCTTCCAACTCTCTGGTAAAGGCCGGCGGGGGGGAATAAGCGCCCATCCCGCCTGTATTCGGCCCTGTATCCCCCTCATAGGCCGCTTTATGGTCCTGGGCGGAGGGAAAAACCACATAGGAGGAACCATCGGTCACAGCAAAAACAGATATTTCCTCGCCCTCCAGGAATTCCTCGACGATGGCTTTTTCTCCCGCCAGGCTGCCGAATTCCTTCTTTTCCATGATGCGCTCCACTGCCGAAGCAGCCCCACCGTAGTCCCGGGCTATAATAACGCCCTTTCCGGCGGCCAGACCATCGGCCTTTACCACCAGAGGGTAGACAGAACCCTGCAGGTAAGCGAGCGCCTCCTTTGCCGAACTGAAAACCTGATAATCGCCGGTGGGGATATTATGCCGCACCATAAAATCTTTTGCCCAGCTTTTACTCCCTTCCAGAAGGGCGCCCTTCCTGGAAGGGCCAAAGATTACCTGTCCATTTTCCCGGAACAGATCTGTCAGCCCATCCAAGAGAGGGGCTTCAGGGCCGACAATCGTAAGCCCAATATCCTCCCGCCGGGCAAGGTCGAGCAGCTTTGCATGCTCATGAACCCCTATGGGAAAGCAGCGGGCCAGGGAGGCTATCCCAGCGTTTCCCGGGGCACAAAAAATTTCCTTGACCCCGGGGCTTTGCGCCAATTTCCAGACCAGGGCATGCTCCCGTCCGCCGCCACCAACGACCAGTACGCGCATTTTTTTCCTCCTTCAACGAACAATTGGGATCAATGTTTAAAAAGCTGTTCTCCGGTGAACAGCATAGCAATATTATACTTCTCGCAGAGTTTGGCTATTTCCCTGTCGTCCCCGGATCTATCCGCTTGAACAACAGCTGTGATTCCCCCTGCCCCGGCAATTTCCACGCCATCTTTGGACAGAAAACAGGCATCGCAGGCCATCACACTTCCTCTGATGTTTTGCCCGGCCATTTTCACGGCCTGTTTAACCCCGTCGGCCTGATCCATCTGTCCGCTGCCCAGGCCCAAAATCTGCAGCCTCTTGACGATGGCGACGGCATTGGTTTGAGCATAACGGACGATCGCCAGGCCAAAAAGCAGATCCTGCAGTTCCTGCCCGGTGGGCTTTCTGCCCGTGGCACAGATCCAGGCATCAGGCGTAAAGGCCTGGCGGGGATCCTCCCTTAAAAGAAGTCCTCCGCCGATTTTTCTTAAATTGTAAACCGTCCTGTTTTCAGGAAGTTCTTCCAGGGGGATTTCCAGCAGACGGATATTTTTCCCAGCAGCAAGAATTTTTAGGCCCCCGGCGGAAAAAGATGGTGCGACGATGGCTTCCGGCAACAATTTGCCTGCCTGCCGGGCTGTTTGCTCATCTACCGTCCTGTTAAAAGCCAGGACCGCTTTTCTGTACGAGCCGGGATTGGTGCCAAAGGCTTTACGGCAGGCTTCCGCCAGCGTCGGGGCGGAGGCCGCCCCACAAGGACCGGCATGCCTGGCGGCAGCGGCCACGGGTTGTTCAAACTCCCTGGCCAGTTCCCAGGCCACTTGCAGATCGCTGATATTGCTAAAGGAAAGCTTTTTCCCCTGAAGCCGTCTGGCACGGGCCAAAGTAGCCGGAGCAGGCAGGGGCTCCCGGTAAAAAGCCGCCTTTTGCCGGAGGTCATCCCCGCTGTCCAAATCCTCTGCCCGAACAAAGGGGAAAGTGATCAAATCCGGAAACAACCTTTCATTTCGATCGCCGAGCCCCTGCCGCAGATAATTGCTGATGATGCTGTCATAATAGGCCGTATGGGAAAAAGCCC
>CAZAQM010000147.1:0-5201 GCA_964487385.1 uncultured Dethiobacter sp. | reverse complement strand
TCATCTTCTGGATTACCATCAAGGGGGCTAATTATCCCTCCGAATTGCTGGTATCGGGTTTTAGTTATCTGGAAAACAGATTAAACCATTTGTTTACGGCCTGGGATTGCCCGGGCTGGCTTCACGGCATGCTCTTAGGCGGCATCTATAAAACCCTTGCCTGGGTTGTTTCCGTCATGTTGCCGCCAATGGCCATTTTTTTCCCCCTGTTCAGCTTGTTGGAGGATCTAGGCTATCTTCCCCGGGTGGCCTTTAATATGGACAACTTCTTTAAAAAGGCTTGCACTCACGGCAAGCAGGCTCTGACCATGTGCATGGGTTTTGGCTGTAATGCCGCAGGTGTCATCGCCTGCCGCATCATAGATTCTCCGAGGGAAAGACTGGTTGCCACCCTGACCAATACGTTCGTTCCCTGCAACGGGCGCTTTCCTCTCCTCATCGTTTTAGCTTCTGTATTTATTGCCTCTAATAGCGGGCCTTTCGAGAGTCTTTGGGCAGCTCTGAGCATTTTGGCGGCCGTTGTCCTCGGCGTAGCCATCACGCTGGTTATTTCCAGGATTCTATCGGCAACGATACTGAAAGGCATGCCCTCTTCCTTTGCCCTGGAGCTCCCGCCTTACAGAAAACCGCAAATAGGTAAAATAATTGTGCGTTCGATCCTCGATCGGGCCCTGTTCGTGCTGCTGAGGGCCATCATCGTCGCTGCACCGGCAGGCCTGGTAATCTGGCTTATGGCCAATATGAGCCTGGAAGGCGGCAGCGTGCTTGGCCATTGTGCAGCCTTCCTGGATCCCTTTGCCCGCCAGTTGGGGCTGGATGGCTTTATCCTCATGGCCTTTATTCTGGGCCTTCCCGCCAATGAGATCGTTCTGCCCATCCTGGCTATGAGCTATCTGTCCCGGGGGGTTATGCTGGAGCCCGGCAATTTGCTGGTGGTCAGACAGTTGCTGCTTGATAACGGCTGGACCTGGCTGACAGCTGTTTGCACAGCACTTTTTGCTCTCAATCACTGGCCCTGCGGCACGACCCTGCTGACCATTTACAAGGAAACCCAAAGCAAAAAATGGGCGGTTCTCTCCTTTTTAATCCCCACCGCTGTCGGCATGCTTACCTGCTTTTTAGCAGCTCAGGCAGCCCGGCTCTGCGGTTTGGTATAAATTGTCAATAATAGCTGAAAAAGCAAATAAATTTGCAGAAAAGCCGAAAAGATTGTATTTTATAAGGGGGCCGTAATATACATAGCTTGCAAGGAGGGAAAAGATTGTACGTTGGCGTAGATGTTGGAGGAACCTATACCGACGCGGTGCTCCTCAGCAACGGGGCAGTGGAAGCCACCGCTAAAATACCGACGAAGACCAGTATACTTGAATCCGTCCTCGGAGCACTCGATATCGTTCTCCAAGATGTGGATAGCAGGGATTTAAAGAGAATTGTTTTCAGTACGACGATGATTACCAACTTGATTGCCGGAAAGAAGTACGACAAAGTGGCCTTGCTTCTTCTCCCCGGGCCCGGCATGAATTTAAAGTATTATGATTTTAAGACCGAAGTGCGCCTCCTCTCCGGCGCAATAGACTACCGGGGGAGGGAGATAATACCTTTAAATGAGAAGGAAATAGAGGGATCCCTCGCCGGTCTGGAAGAAAAAGGATATAGCAAGGTGGGCGTGATCGGGAAATTTTCCCCCCGCAACAGCACCCACGAAAAACGCGTTGCAGAAATGATCAGGAGCAAATACCCCCAGTGGCAGGTGGAGCTGGGCTTTCAGGCCGGGCCGCAGCTCAATTTCCCCAGGCGCGTCGTTAGCACCTTTCTTACCTGTGCCACCAGAGAGCCATATAACGATTTTGTAAGCTCTGTAAAGGAAGCGTTGGCCAAAAGGAAAATAATGGCCGAGGTGTTTATTCTCAAGGCGGATGCCGGGACGCTGCCGCTGGATAATTCCACGGAGTTGCCCGTGGAAACGATCTTTTCGGGGCCGGCGGCAAGCACTTTGGGGGTGGAAGCGCTGACTCCCCCGGGTATGACGGAAGTGGCCGTGGATATCGGCGGGACGACGACAGATATTGCCCTCATTTTAGAGGGACGCCCCCTGCTTTCAGCCAAGGGTGCCCGGGTGGACGGGCAGCTGACGCAGGTGCGCACCCTGGCCGTAAAATCGGTTCCCATTGGCGGCGACAGCGTCCTGGAGCGCAATGGGGATGAGATTGTTTTCCGGCCGGAAAGATATGGCCCTGCCTACTGTATGGGCGGGCCCGCAGCGACCCCAACCGATGCTCTGCGGGTGCTGGGCCTGACCACGCTGGGGGATGAGGCGAAAGCCCGGGAGGCGATGGAAAATTTTGGCGCCCCCCTGGGTATGGACGCCCTTCAGGCGGCGGAAAAGGTGACCGGCCAGGTGGTGGGCAGTATAACGGCTGAAATTAAAAAAATGTTTAAGGAATGGGAACAGGAACCTGCCTATCGCATCTGGGAACTAATCAATAAAAAGAAGGTTAAACCTGCTGTCGTGGTGGGGGCCGGGGGCGGAGCGGAGGGTTTTATCAGGCGCATTGCCGGGGAGCTGGGCTGCCGGCCGGTAACTCCCCCTTATGCAGCGGTGGCCAATGCCATCGGGGCGGCGGTGGCCAGGCCCACTTTGCAGGTGAGCCTGCGGGCCGATACGGAGCAGGGTTACTATATTTTTCGGGAAGATGGCATTCGGGAAAGGATCAGCGGGCGCTTTTTCGATGAGCGAAAAGCGCTGGAGCTGGCCAGGGGAAGGCTGCTGGAAAAGGCTGCAGGCTACGGTTTGGAAGTGGCAGCGGAGGAAGTGGAAATTACCCACCAGGAAGTCTTTAACATGATCAGGGGCTGGGATACAGTCGGGCGCCTCTACGATCTGACCGTGCAGACTCCCGGGGGCATTACCCTGCGCATAGAAGAGGAGGGTAAATAGGCATGCAAAACAATGACAATAAAAAAACCGGCTTGATCTTTTTCCCTGCTTTTGACTGGGCTATCTCTCCCACCCACCCGGAAAGGGAAGAACGGCTTCTTTATACCCGTGATCAGATCTTTGAAGAGGGAATCATGGATCTGCCGCAGATAGAGGAATATGCCCCCACCCTGGCGGCAGTCCATGATATCGCGCGCACGCATTTCTGTGTGCCCCGGGTGGAGGACCAGATTACCGAGGCACACCGCATCGCCGCAGGTGCCGCCATTTTACTGGCCGACGAAATTATTTCCGGAAGGTTAAAAAACGGCTTTGCCCTGGTCAGGCCCCCGGGCCATCATTCCATGAGGGTGGTTCACGGCAACCGCGGTTTTTGCAATATCAACAACGAAGCAATCATGGTGGATTACCTGCGCAGCAAGCATGGACTAAAGCGTGTAGCCATTGTCGATACGGATGTTCACCACGGTGACGGTACGCAGGATATTTTCTGGCACGATCCCGATGTCCTTTTTATATCCTTCCACCAGGATGGCAGGACCATCTATCCGGGTACCGGGTTCAGCAACGAGCTGGGCGGCCCGGCTGCCTTTGCCAAAACGATCAATATCCCCCTGCCGCCGGGGACGACGGACGAAAGCATCCTCTACATCGTCGATAATTTAATTTTGCCGATCCTCGGCGATTTTAAACCGGAGTTTATCGTAAATTCGGCCGGCCAGGACAACCATTTCACCGATCCGCTGGGCAGCATGAAATTTACCGCCCGGGGGTACGCCCGGCTGACGGAGAAACTGCGTCCGGATCTGGCGGTGCTGGAGGGCGGCTATGCTATAGAGACGGCGCTGCCCTATGTAAATATGGGCATTATTCTGGCACTGGCAGGCCTCGATTATGAGCAGGTGCGGGAACCGGATCAGCGGGATTTCGGCGCAAGCAGGGAGATCAGCGATTACACCCGCCGGATCGTGGAGACGCATCTGAAAAACTGGGAGAGGCGCGACGGGCCCATGGCCGAATCCAGATCCATAAAAGGCAATTTTTATGAGCAAAGCAAAAGGGTTTATTACGATACGGATGGGATCAGCGAACAGCAGATGGAAAAGCTAAGGATCTGTGACAACTGCCCGGGTTACCTGATGATCGAGACCAGCTCCTCCCGCGGCGGTGGTGCAAAGGCCCTTTGTATCTCTATTCCTTTTGGAGCCTGTTCCTCCTGCAAAGAGGAGGCAAAGGCATTTTATAAAAAAACAAAAATAAAAGGGAAATACCTTTATATATATCTGCAAAACAAACCGGCGGACGAGTTTTTCAGTTATAATACCGTTGCCGACAGGGAGCAGCTGGTTTAGCTTTTGATTCTGCACTAACAATTTTATTATTGTTCTGTTGCCCCTTATTCGCAGCGGAACATTTTTTTGTACTTTTAACGAAATAAAAACAGACAACGCGTAATGAAGTAATTTTGTAAAAGTTTTGTATATAATAAAGACAATGCTATTCACAAATCAGATATTGTTTAGTAGAATGTTATTGCTGCTGCATTTAATAGACAATCTTTCGCATAATAAAATGAAATAAGATAAAATGCAAAGGAAGTGGGATTGGTGTCTCAACAAAATTGCGAGTACTGGCATATTATTGAGAATTACTTGAACACTTTCCTGGAAATGAGCAATGATCCGGTAATCATTATTAACAAACATGCCACAATAATCTATGTAAACGAAGCTTATGAACAGCAGGTGGGGGTTAATCGGGATTGGGTACTGGGCCGCTGTATAGACAAAAAATATCCTAATGATATACTCTTGCAGGTTTTGCGTAGCGGAGAAACTATTCTAAAAAAATCATATTACAGCGATACTTTAGGTTATACTGTTGTTGCCAGCTTTCTTCCCATTAGAGACAGGGGTGGGGAAGTAATTGCCGTAGCTGGTATAGGTAATACATCACCGGTATATAAACTTAATTCAAGGCTTAGCCCCGTCCAATCCGATAAACAGGAAAAGTTTTATGGAAAAACATCCAGGAAGAAATTGCCCCGCAGCTATGACAGCATTATCGGCGAATCTGTCAAGTTAATAAAATGTTTGCAACTATCGGCACAGGTTGCCAAATCTGATGCGACAATCATGCTCAGGGGTGAAACGGGGGTAGGAAAGGAGCTGTTTGCTAAAGCAATCCATGGCACCAGCAACAGGAATGAATATCCCTTTGTGGCAGTAAACTGTGCAGCCATACCGGATAACCTTATAGAATC
>CAZAQM010000146.1:2919-5231 GCA_964487385.1 uncultured Dethiobacter sp. | reverse complement strand
GCCAGGGCTGTCCCGCCGGAGAGGAAAAAAGGCACGTCGGAACCCAGCGCGGCAGCCATCTCTGCCAGCTGTTTCCCGCCGAGGGGCACACCCCAAACCGCCCTGAGGGCTTTTAAAACAGCGGCAGCATTGCTGCTCCCCCCGCCCAGGCCGGCTGCCAGCGGTATCCTTTTGTGAAGAACAATTCTAACCCCTTTTCCGGGAGCATATCTTGTCTGAAAGCAGGCTGCCGCTCTATAAGCAAGATTGCCCTCATCCACAGGAAGAAGGGGGTGATCGCATTCCAACTCAATTTTCCCGCCCGGCAGCTCCTGCAAATTCAGCTCATCAGCAAACTCGAGTTCCTGCATAATGGTTTCCAGCTCGTGGAAACCATCGGATCGCTTGAAAAAAATCTCCAGGGTCAGGTTGATCTTGGCATGGGATAGTACCTTGAGGCCCATTTCAGCTATAGCGCACCAGCCGCGAACTGGGGGTTATACCCGGTATGCGGCCCCTTTTGGCCAGGGACCTTCCTTCTATCTCTTTTAGATCCATGGTCATATCGAGGGGATGAGCTGCGGAAATAAAGCTGCCAACCCCAAAGGCATCGGCGCCGGCCTCGGACAAAACAGCTATTCGTTCGGGGTTGACGCCTCCCGAAACAAAAATCTGCACGTGGGAAAACCCTTGCTGATCGAGGCGCGCCCTGACCTCCTGGACCAGTCCCGGAGTAACGCCGCCTCTTTCCCCGGGCGTATCCAGCCTTACGCCGTCCAGCCTGGACCCAAGGGCTTCCGCCACCCGCAAAGTTTCCTCGGCTTCATCCTTAAATGTATCCACGAGGATGATGCGGGGAGAACCTTCGGGCATGACCTGATCGTAAAGCAGAGCCGTCTCCACCGTATCGCCCATGATCAGTACCGCCGCGTGGGGAACGGTCCCGATAGGCTCCCTGCCCAGCAGTTTCGCCCCCAGGATACAACTGCAATTATCGATGCCCCCAATTACGGAGGCCCTTTCCATAACGGGGGCAACCGCCGGATGAAGATGGCGGGCGCCAAAACAAAAGACGGGCTTATCCCCGGCAGCCTTTTTGCACTCCCAGGCCGCCGTAGCCCATCCGCTGGAACTGGCCAGAATGCCAAGAAGCGATGTTTCGTACATGGCAAACTCGTCATAGGAGCCGTCGATGCGCATGACGACATCTTTGGCTTTTATCTCTTCCCCTTCAGGCACAGCCCAGAGGGACACCTTTTTACCCTGCAAGAGGCGAAGGGCCTCTTCTGTCCCGCAGAGGATTCCGGATCTGGTCGTAAAGATCTCTGCCACCACAGAAGTACTTTCCCGGCCGGCATGGGATAAAAGTTCCCGGGTGCGGACAAAATAAAGATCGGAAGTTACCCCCTTAATGATCTCTTCGTGGGTTGCGCTATTAAATATTCGCCCCTTATCTACCTGAAAATCTCCGACATCTTTGACAGTCTTCAGCTCTTCCATATAAATATTCCCTCCGAACCCTCTACCATAGATAACCGGCCCGGTACAAACCTTGGGTTTAAAGCTGTTCGGGCCGGAGTAAGACTTCTTTTGAAGTATTCTGCATCATTTTGTAAAACCCTTTTTGCTGCACAATTAACAATTTGATTTCACTGCATAACCGATAAATAAAGGGTATACCCTTGAAGGGGTATACCCGTCCCCCGCTAGCGTCTTGGAGAAGAGACAGTCCGTTCTGCCCTTTCGATGGCTTTTCTCACCAAGTTCCCACAGTTCCGGGAAGTAACCTCACCAAATCCTTCTCTGCGAACCGTTTCACCCACACCCAGTTCTTCTGCCAGCTCCAGCTTCAGAGCTTCAGACATGAGACCGGAGCGTCTACGACGAGGCATTTAAATTCTCAACTCCCTTAACAATTTTCGCGGAGGCTTCTATATCTTGTGCGGTTAGTCTTTAAATTATGAGCCGGCCCTCTTTAAGCACGTTTTTGGTAGATGCTGTTATAGCGCTTGGCCAGGCCCAACTTGGCCGGGTTGGTAATATATTCAGCCGAACCGATGACCAGATAGCCATCCTTTTTTAAAACGCTGGAGAAGCGCTCGAGCAGCAGCTCCTGTGTCTCCGGCTTGAAATAGATAAAAACATTACGGCAGAAGATCATATGGCAATCCCGGTAGGGGGAATCGGTTAAAAGATTATGGAGCCGGAATGTAACGGCCTTTTTCATTTCCGGAATGACCTGATAATCTTCCCCTTTTACCAAAAAATATTTTTTGATGATATTTTCTTTGGTTTTCCCCAGCAGGCGGAGCGAATAACGGCCTTCTTTCGCT
>CAZAQM010000146.1:0-2819 GCA_964487385.1 uncultured Dethiobacter sp. | reverse complement strand
TTTCTCTGCATGAACTGCCGGATGCGCCTTTCCATCTGTTTATCCTTATAGCGCTCCAGCTCCAGACCTGTTTTTTTAAAAAAAGCAGATTTAAAAGAGGCATAGTCCCAGGTTGTCGGGGGCAATGTCATCTCCCTTTCCCGTATTTTCCATGGAGCAGGCGCGTCACGCCGGCGGCGATTTTATCCAGAGGAACGATCTCATCGGCTGCACCATTTTTGATCGCAGCCTGGGGCATACTGGCAATAACCGCAGTTGCAGGGTCTTGCACGATCGTTTTTCCGCCATTCCTTTTTATCTGTGCCATTCCTTCGGCACCGTCTTTCCCCATTCCGGTAAGCAGCACACCGATGGCGGAAGGACCATAATACTGTGCAATCGATTCCATCATGACATCCACCGACGGGCGCACATGTTGCACCGGCGGGGTGCTGCTCAGCTGAGTTTGCCCTCCTTTGACGAGCAGGTGGTAACCCCCTGGGGCCACATAGGCCTGCCCGGGGAAAATCCGCTCCCCGCCGCCGGCTTCCTTGACCTTGAGCTTGGAAACCCTGTCCAGCCTTTTGGCCAGGGATTCGGTAAAACCAGCCGGCATGTGCTGTGTAACCATGATAGCCGCCGGCAGGTCCTCCGGAAAACCCCGGAAAACATTTTCCAGGGCACGGGGGCCACCTGTGGAGGCGCCAATGGCCACGACATAATTTGTCATCCCCCCGGCTTTGGGATAAGCACCCCCTTGACCCGCTATTGCAGCTGCAACCCTTTCCTTGCCCGCAGCAACCGGGCTTTCATCTTCCTGCAATCCGGGAAAAAGCCGTGCCTTTGCCGCAGTTTTTATCTTTTGGGGAAGCATGGTTTCCAGTTCTTCCCGGCTTTCCCCCTTTATAATAGAGGGCTTGGCCACAAAATCCACCGCACCCGCCGAAAGGGCTTCCAAAGTCGTTTCACTTCCCTGGCGCGTATGGCTGCTGACCATAATAACGGGCAGGGGGCCGATCCCCATTAACTGCCGCAGTGTTTCCAGCCCGTTCAGCACCGGCATCTCCACATCGAGGGTCATAACGTCCGGTTTTAGGACACCTATTTTTGACAGGGCATCCTTCCCGTTTCGGGCGATGCCCACCAGTTCCAGTTCGTTGTCGCCACTGACAATATCACCGATAATTTTACGCATAAAGGCTGAATCATCGACGACGAGCACTTTAATTTTTTTGCCTTTCATATAGCGATCCCTTAGTTAAAAGAGCAACATTTTTCCCTTTCCTTATGTAATCATGATTCTACTGCATAAACTCCCTTTTCTGCAGCAGAACATACCTTATGCAGCTAAATCACTGTTTAAAGCTCCTTTTCCCCCCGGCCAACGGTGGAAATGAGCACCTTTCCGCTGTCCACAAAAAGTTTCATTGTTCGGCCATAATTACCTCCTACATCTTTTCCGATGATGGGTATACTCATCTCTTTCAGCGTTTTGATCACTGCATCGATATTTTTTTCTCCAACGCTGATGCTGTTGTTGGGAAAAAGCTTGCTCCCACCGGCAATCTTGGCCTGAAAGTTCTGTTTCCTTGCACCCAGCTTTTCCATCTCAGCTACCAAAAAAGGGATGGCTGTATCTGCAAATTTAGCCATGTTAACTGCGGCATCCCTGCTCTTGAACTGTGTGCTGTCAGCCAGCAGAATATGGGCCAGGCCCCCAATTTTTTGGGCGGGATCGTACAATGCTATACCCACACATGAGCCCAGCCCTATCGTTACAATAATTCCCGGTACCTTTTTTACGGCCAGGTCGGCAATTTTTACTTTTATGATGTTATTATCCATAGAGTTAACCAGATCCCATTAGAAGTGTAAATATTTTATCCAGGGTTTCCCCATCGGGTAAGATAAAGATATTTCCATCTATGCGCCTTTCCTGAGTGCTAAGCGTTGTACGCAGGAGAACCACTTCATCCTCGACGAGGTCATTTTCTGCCATAGCTGTAGATATGATCGCACCGGACATATCCACAGCAAGCTGTGGAGGTGATGGCAAGAGCTGAAGATCAGCCATCATGGAAAGAGCGTTCAAGTATGATGCTGTCAAAATATTTCCTACCTCGACGAGCACCGAGGTACCCATCTCGTCCATTTCCCCCTCTGAGCCGGGCATGAGGCATTTAATAAGATTTACAGCACTTTCGAGGGATAGAACGAAAAGGATGGTCAAGTTAAAATCACCCGTGGACTTAATATATACCCCAGCCACGGCAACTTCCCCGCCTCCCAGCAAATCCGGGACATCCTGGAGAGGTACCAGGGTTGCCGCGGGAACATCCATATCAATTCTTTCTTCCCCAAGCATCTGCGAAAGGGAAGTAACTGCATTTCCAACACCGATATTGGCTAGCTCCTTCAAAATATCGAGCATATTGTCATCTATTTTTTTCATACAAAATTTAACCGCCTCGCTCCAAGTAATGTTTGCTAGCTAATTACTTTTCCTAGGGCTTCTACAATGCGATCGGGTTGAAAAGGTTTGACAATAAAATCCTTCGCCCCCGAATTTAAGGCTTCGATTACTAATGATTTCTGGCCCATGGCGCTGACCACAACGATTCTGGCATCCGGATCCCTCTCCATGATCTTTTTAATCGCCGTCAGGCCATCCATGTTAGGCATGGTAATATCCATGGTCACGAGATCCGGCTTAATTTCCATATATTTTTCGATGGCCTGCAGCCCGTCCTCTGCTTCCCCGGCTACCTCATACCCATTTTTAACCAGAACATTGCGCAGGGTCATCCTCATAAAGGCAGTGTCATCAGTGATTAATATTC
>CAZAQM010000145.1:3562-5238 GCA_964487385.1 uncultured Dethiobacter sp. | reverse complement strand
AATTGCAGGTAAGCCATCGTGCCGGTGGCATCCTGCGTCAGCGTCTGATCGATCCGGATAGCAATCTCATTTCCGGCTGTCATTTCGCCGGCAACGAGATGCGCCGCCAGTATTTTCCTCGTTAAATTAGTCCCCATTTCAACCTCCTCTTCCGTGCCCTCATTTTATTCATCCTTGTCCGGCGGGTGATCGATAAAATATTCCCGTTCCAGAAGAGCGTGAAACTCCCCCGGTATGGAAACGTTCTGCTTAAATGGAGCCCGATCACCGGCGGCCAGTTCGAGGACCAGCTCATAGCCGCCCTCCGGGTTCTTGCGGGGCCACCATTGCCTCAGCACTGCCCCGCTGTGCTCCATGCAATTCTTGGCAGCATCATCACACCAGGTAAAAAAACGTTCCTGCAGCTCATCAAAATACCCGAGCATGGGCATAGGTCCTCCCTTCGCGGTTATTTCCCAGGTAATATAAATTATTATACAGAACCTGCTTCAGCCATGTCAATTACTCGCATGATGGAGCTGCCAAACAGGTTTGAAAAGTCGCCGCCCAGTTTTCCACGTAGTACTGCCCCAGAGCCCATTCGGCCATGATGATCTCCTCCCCCTCCTGCAACGGTATTCTTTCCAAAGGAGGGACGGCCAGGCTGCCCTGAAACATGCCGTATACCAGCAGCTCGCTCCTGGTGACGATCAATGCCAGATCCATGTTGGGCGAGGTAAAGGCATCGACTGCACCCGGAACATAGTTCTTCACCCGGGGCCAGGGAATATGCAGTTTGTTATAAAAAACCACATGGCTGGGCGGGATAACATCGAAACCAAAATCAACCGATTTGGGCATCCCACCTTCAGGGCAGCTCAAACGGCCATGAAAGGTCCAATAACCCATTTCCCTGACCAGGCCAAAATTTTCTTCATCCAGTTGTTGATCCATTTGCCCCGCTTGTTCCAGCCCCAGCTGCCGCAGCAGGCCGGACCTTCCCTGTTCCATGGCCCGAGCAGCACCGGGGCCGGCCAGATCGGAGATCGTCACCGCTTTTAACTCGGGCAGGCCATCGACGGGAATTATAGATAACTGGCCTTCCTTGCCCCCGCCTCCGCTTGCCGGCGCTGGCGACGGCACCGGAGTTTCTTCCAGGGAAAGATAATCATTACCGATATAGCGAATCCTGCGGTGCTGATAACCCTGTTCCTCACTGCGGCGCAAGGAATCCGCTATCGATCCTAGGCCCTCTGCCCTTGCTTCCGCCGCACCGGTTCTATCAGTCATATCGGCGGCAATTAAAAGATCCCCCTCTTTTTCACCACCGCTCCCTGCAACAACCTTCAACCTGTAGAAACCCTTCTTACGCGGGAAAATAATGCCCTCCGTTTCCAGCACGGGGGCCAGCCTTTGGTTTTCCAGCGCCAGCCAAAGGGTGCGGTAACGATCGTTTTGCCGGCTGCCCGTTCCCTGGCCGGGCGTGCAGAGCCCCAGCAACAATCCCGTATACCCGCCCCCCACTGCCCCGAGGCTGTCCAGATCGAGGCTGCCTTGGGCCTCGGCGGCAGCCAGGATCGTTTCCTCCACATCATCGGAAATTTTCCTGGCCAGGTAGCCGGTGTTAAAAAGGATCAGCAGGAGCTCCTCCTCGCTTTCCTGCACAAATTCACATAAAAAGAGATAATCATCCGAAA
>CAZAQM010000145.1:0-3552 GCA_964487385.1 uncultured Dethiobacter sp. | reverse complement strand
AAAGTGATCACCTGGATTTCCTCATTTTTGAAGCGGAAATCCGCCGGGAAAGCCTCTTGTTGGCAACGCAGGTAAGATTCCGCCCCAACCCGCTTGGCCTGATAGCGGAAACCGGGCAGGAGATACCCGTCCAGCAGGACTTTTTTATCGGCAAAATGCAGGATTTTGCCAACCCATTGCTCCGCCGGCTGCGGATCGCCCGGTGTGCCCTCTTTCAGGAGGGAGACAACCTGCCAGGTACCCCGCAGCGCTAGCAGCTGCTCCTGCGGAGGGATAACCCTCAGGGTAAAATCCGAGTCCTGGCTGATACAGCCACCCAATGCACTGCCAAGGATTAGCAATAAAACAACAATACAAAATGTTTTTCGTACCTTACACATCGCCGACACCCTCAGATCCAAGGGGCAGATAAACAGCCACCCGTGTGCCCTGGCCGACCTTGCTGCTAATCTCCAGTTTTCCCTTCATCAGCCGCACGATTTCATCGGAGATGGAAAGCCCGATTCCGTTTTGTGACTTGCTGGTTTTCCCCTTATAAAATTTTTCCTTTACTCTGGGCAGCTCTTCTTCCGCAATTCCACAACCGGTATCCTCGATATAAAAGCAGTAGCGCCCCTCGCCCTGCGTGGCGGCAAGGAAAACCCGCCCGCCGGGAGCCGTGAAGGTGAAGGCATTATCCAACAGATTGATAAACACCTGTTTGAGGCGGTTCCCGTCAGTGTAAAGAAAAGGATCCTTCCCATTGCCTGCAAACTCGATCTGAAAATCTATCTCTTCCCGCAGGGCCCTGGGGGTCAGCTGCATGCGCAGGTGTTCCAGGAGCTCGGGAATATTCACCCTTTCTTCCTTTAAAGTTATCTTCCCCGAAACAAACCTGGAAAAGTCCAGGAGCTCGGCCACCATATTGGTCAGCCGATCGCTTTCCTTTTCAATGATATCCAGGCCATCCTGCAGGAATTCCCTGTTTTCAAAACCCTGCTTGAGCGTAATGGCCCAACCCTTGATAGAAGTTAGCGGCGTGCGCAGTTCATGAGAAACCGAAGAGATAAAATCATTTTTCAGCGCGTCCCTCTGTAAAATTTCGCTGGCCAGGTAGTTTAGCGTCCGGGAAAGCCTGCCGATCTCATCCTTGGACTTGCTGGCGCTTTTCACCTGATAATTCCCCCTGGCCATCTCCTCTGCCGCCCGGGTAATCTGCTTTAGCGGTTCGGTGATCGTCTTGGCCAAAAAAATGCTCATCAATCCGGAAATGAAAATGACCAGACCGCCAAAGGAAAAAAACCGGCAGGCAATCTTTCTGATTTCCCCGTCCACCTCTTCCAGAGAAGCAACAAAACGTAAAACCCCCACCTGTTCCCTGGCTACCACGATAGGGCAGGCAGCAGCCATGACCTTTTCCCCCCCTGCCGGGGCCCGGCCAATCCAGACCCCCTTCTCCCCCTCCAGTGCCGATTGTATATCGGCCATCTCGGCGGTGGGATCGGCAATGACGCCCTGGGAATTCATGAGGACCCGCCCCTGCATATCGATGATTTCCACCCGGGCCGTCACCTGTCTCCAAAAGGTGTCCACATTATTGATGATATTCTCGGAAAGAGTCGTATCGGAAAAGTACCTGATATACAGATCCGCCGAGGTCTGCAGCTGATTGAACAGAGTATCCTCCAGGTTTTGATAATAATTTTGCCGGATATTGGCAATAAAGAAGAATTCCAGGACGATCACCGTGATAATGATAATAAACATAAAATTCAGCGTAATCCTGCTCTTGATACTCGGAAACCAACCACGGGGACGGTGACTTTGGCTGGTAGAAAACCAACCACGGGGACGGTGGCTTTGGCTGGTTGGATTCTCAATGCTCATGGATATTCCCCTCCTCCCAGTCGATAGCCGGTACCCCAGACCGTTTCTATCCAGCGGGGAACAGAAGGATCGTCCTCAATTTTTTCCCTTATTCTGCGTATATGCACATCTACCGTTTTCAGATCGCCAAAGTAATCGCCACCCCAGACGTCGTTCATGATTTCGTTCCGGCTGAAAGCCTTTCTGGGATTGCCGAGCAGAACTTTCATGATGGCAAATTCCGTAGGGGTCAGCTCTATTTCCCGGCCATCCTTATAAAAACGCTGTCCTTCCAGATCCAACATGAGCTGCTGGTAAAAGATGCAATTTCCCTTGGCCGGAGGGCGGCCGGGCATCTTGCGCAGGTTAGCACGAATCCGTGCGATGAGTTCCAGGGGGTTAAAGGGTTTGACCATATAGTCATCGGCGCCCAGTTCCAACCCCATAATTTTGTCCATATCCTCCCCCCTGGCCGTCAGCATGATAATAACGATTTGCGGCATTTGCCTCCTAATCTGCAGGCATACCTCAAAACCATCCATGGCAGGCAGCATCACATCCAAAATAACCACATCGGGCGTGTAGCTTTCAACCATCCTGAGGGCCATTTCCCCATCTCCCGCCTCCAGCACCTCGAAGTCGTTCCTATGTAAATTAACGGAAATAAATTTGCGGATGGAAATTTCATCTTCCACAATCAGCACCTTTGCCCGGCTTGCCTGCATGAACCTTTCACCTCCGCCATCCTTTTTGCGTACTATTGTACTATATTACAGCAAGCTTTTACCACCAGGTTTTTTCCTTTTTGCAGAAACTGTAACTTTTCTGTAACCATTTTTCAACGGCTTTGTAAATCATTGTCGAAACGAAGCGGTTAAAATTAGTATTGAGACGGGCATCATGGACGTCCCTTCCTTAGTATAATTATCTGAAAGGATGTTGGGATCTAGTGGGAAATGGTTCTGGAGGAACAAAGCGGCCCTTACATCTGGCTTCTTTCTGCCTCGTCGTTATGCCATTTTTTCTCCTCTCCGCCCTGGCGGCATTTTTTCTGCCCGGCTCCATCCGGGAAGCGGAAAGCAGCATTGCCTCCTCGTCAGGCGATCAAGAAGCAGGGCAAATACCCGTTCCCCCCTCGCCTTTTCTTTTATCCACTGCCCCCTTATCGCCGCCGCCGGCCCCTGCGCCTTTGGCCTCCGAACCCCAGGCCCCTGCCCGGGCTCCTGGCAGGGGGAAAAACAGCATGACCCCTGCGGATGAAAATGAACAAAGCGGGCATCCGGCCGACCCCCTTCCAGCAGCAAAACCATCGGCGTCTGGCGCATACGATTTCGGCAAACCGGTGCCGGCTATGGATACTGCCCTGATAGAGGAGGACTTCTGGGATGTAATTTTTATCGGTGATTCCCGCACGGAGGGCTTCCAACTGTACAGCGGCCCGCAAAATGCCACCTATTATCATTCCAAGGGCTTGAAGGTGGATACAATCTTTAGCAGCAAGATCGTGAAGATCGCAGGCGGCGGGATGATAACCATTATGGAGGCTTTGCAGGACAAACCGCTGGCGAAAGTCTATATTATGCTGGGCATCAACGAACTGGGCTGGGCCTACAGCGACCTCTATATCCAAAAGTATGCGGAGATCGTTGCGGCAATCCGCGAGATAGAACCGGAGGTACAAATTTATGTACAGTCCCTCCTGCCGGT
>CAZAQM010000144.1:0-5270 GCA_964487385.1 uncultured Dethiobacter sp. | reverse complement strand
CGTTGCCGATGGTATAGGAAAAAAACAATTTATTTTTTTCTTACCCTCCTGTTGATCAGTATTTCAGCCTATGGTTGCAGTTCGCAAAGGGAAGTTGCTTCGGGGATAGTGATCATTGAAGGTGGCGCCGTGAAGGAGAAAGTCTTCCTAACACTGGATGAACTGAAATCCATGGAGGAGGGCCTGGTGGAGGCTGATTATTTTTCCCTCAATTCCTATGGCACGAAGCAGTATTTTCATTTCAGCGGCATTGCAATAGGGTATCTGCTACGGGAAAAGGCAAGCTTGAAGGATTTTGCTTCCAAGGTGATTTTTACCGCCGAAGATGACTATACGGTGGAATATATGCTGGACGATGTTTTGCGTGAAGATTATATCGATGAACAAAATCCCGAAGCGAGATACAAGATGATCCTGGCCTGGGAGGAAGATGGCAGGGAATATGGTTTAAAAAAAGGAAATCCTTTTCGTCTGGTCGTCGGTCAGAAAGAACCCGGCGATGTAAACAAACCCTACTGGGTGAACTATGTCAGGAACATTCGTATTGAATGAATGGCGGTTATGTCTTGGGAGTATACCTTGCAGGATGGTTGCGGTATAATATTCCCAACAAAGAAGATGTTTCCGCAGAAATTATCAGGGCCATCAAGCAGCGGCCCTGATAATAGGTAATAGGAGCATTTTTCAAATGATGAAGTTTGGATCAGATTTTAACTTATTGAATAAACGTTCAATAGAGCGTGCTGTTTGCCTTGCCCTGTTATTTGCCGTTTCTTTTTGCCTGCTGTTCCCCGTTGTTGCCAGTGCAGAGGGATTCTTCCCACCGGAGCAGATCGTATTGACCTGGACTGCCGATCCGACCAGGACGCAGGCCATCACCTGGCTAATGCCGCCTGATTCATCAGCTGCCGTGCAATATCTGCGGGCAGAGGATTTTAGCGGCGACTTCGGCACTGCCCGGCAGTTGGGCGTTTACGGCGCTGCTTTTAGTACAGATGCCTCCCTCTACCGTTATACGAGGAACCTTATCGGTTTAAACCCGGATACCGAATATATCTACCGGGTGGGAAGTGACGGGTGCTGGGGCGAACCGGCGTCTTTTACAACCGCAGCAGAGACGGAAAGCTTTGCCTTTTTATATATGGGCGATATACAGGCTGGTTATGCCGATTGGGGCAATATGTTAAGCTCGGTTTATGGAACCCATCCGGAGATCAAATTCGCCCTGTTAGGCGGCGATCTGACGGATAACGGCTCCGATGAAGGTGAATGGGGGGAGTTTCTCGATGCTGCTGCCGGTGTCTTTTCCCGTATCCCCATGATGCCCGCCAGAGGCAATCACGATGGAAGACTGTTTGAGAAATTCTTTGCCCTGCCGGACAACGGTCCCCGGGGAGTGACAGAAACTTTTTATTCCTTTGATTACGGGGATGCTCATTTCGTGATTTTGGATACCAGCAATATCATTACCGAAAACGTTAAACAATGGTTGACGGAGGACCTGCAAGGCTCTGACAAAAGGTGGAAGTTTGCTGTTTTTCATAAACCCGCCTACCCAGTTGTCTATGATTACAAGGGAATCGATCTGGCCATCCGTGAACATTGGGTGCCCATCCTGGAAGAAAACGGGGTGGATATGGTTTTTGTCGGCCACCAGCATGTCTATATGCGCACGCATCCCATTTATCAGGGGGAAATTGCCGATGATGATTCTTATGGGATCGTCTATGTCATGGGCAATGCTGGTTCCAAACATTATCTCGCCGGACAGGGTTTTTCCTATGTTGCCTGCGAAAGGACCGGAAGCAATTACCAGGTGATCGAGCTCGATGGCGGCCTGTTGACGCTTACTTCCCGGGAGGCGGATGGGGAGCTGATCGAATCCTATACGATCGATAAACGCCCGCAGGTGCAGCCGCAAAAACCAAAATATAACATTATCCCCGGGGAGGATCCTGCATACAGTACAGGAGCTACCGCCGAGGGCATTAAAACCATGATCGTCAATCCCGGGCAAAGCGGCCTCAAATATTTCTCGGTGTTAATCGAGCCGATTATTTCCCATGAAGGAACAGAAACGGTAGTGTTCACCCAGTTCCGGAATGGTGCGCAGGTGCAGCTTAACGCCCTCGTCGCCGATTTTGATCTGGCGGGGGCAGCGCAGGCAGGATTTAACGTAAAAGAGGGTGATATCATCAAGGCTTATCTCGTTGATGAGTTAAGCAATGCCCTGGATTTTAACCCGACGGTTTTGCACTGATCGTTTTTTACAAAGTAACGGATAAAGAGAGGTTTAAAGCATGTTAAAGAAAACGACAATATTACTAATAGCAACCATGCTGTTTGCCCTGTTGATCGCTCCCGCGGCCTCGAACGCCGCCGGGGGGGCAGAGGTAGCTCTGCACCTTAGCCGCATCACAGCCTGTCCAGGTGATAGCGTAACAGCTTTGGGCAGGGCTGATGCCAATGAATGGGTTTCTGTCAAGGTTCTCGATAGTGCAGCAGGGATTGTTTTCTATGATGCTGCCAAAGCCGATGCTCATGGGTATTATGAGCTTGCTTTCAAGGTGCCCTCCGGGGAGATGGGCACATGGACCGTCGTGGCCGGGTATGACACCGAAGTAGCCACTAGGAATATGAGCGTGGCCAAAACCCTGCCGGGAACAAAGAATATCGCCTCGATCGACGGGCAGGCTGCCATAGAGGTACCCTTCGGGACAGCGCGGGATAAAATCAGCTTTCCGTCTGCTGTGAACGTTACCCTAGGTGATGGCAGCGGAGCAAGCGCGGATGTTTTTTGGAATAATAGCACTCCCGGCTACGATGGCAGCAGGGCTGGAGAATATACTTTTACGGGCGCTTTGGTTAACCTGCAGAATATAACCAACGCTGGGAATATGCCGGCTAGTGTAAAGGTTATCGTTAAGGCGGAGGAAACCTCCCCGGGCAGCCCCGGCGGACCTGAAACCCCCGGCACTCCCGGTAAGCCCGCCAGCCCCGAGAGCCCTGAAACTCCCGGCACTCCCGGAAGCCCCACCAGTCCCAGCGGCTCCGGCGGTTCTGCCGCAGGTCAGACCCAAACAGGCGGCACGGAAATCAAAGCCGCTGAAGGGGGCAGGGCGAGCGGTCATGACGCCGTGGTTACAATTCCTGCCGGAGCTTTCTCCAGGGATCTGATCATTAGGATCGTCCAGGTTGCGGATCCTGGCGGGCTGCCCCTGCCTGAGGGCGGCCGGTTGGCCGGCGAGGTTCTGGAAATTACCAAGGATGAACGAGGCGATTTTGCGAGGCCGGTCACCATCACCATGAAATTTGACAGGTCCAAAGCCGGTAGTGAGGCACAGCTAGCCCTGTGTTATTATGACCCCGCTGCAGAGGCTTGGATCCGGCTGAATAACATCAAGGTGGATTGGGAAAAAGGCACTGTCAGCGGTGAGATCGGCCATTTTACCAAATTTGCTGTAATCGCTGTGGCCTCGGTGGAAAAATTGCCGGTGGCACCGGCGCCCTCCCTTTTCTCCGACATTGCCGGCCACTGGGCGGAGGGAAATATTGGGTTGCTCGTAGCCTCCGGCGCGATTAGCGGCTACCCCGACGGCACCTTTAAACCCGACAATGATATCACCCGGGCCGAGTTTGCCACGGTCCTCGTTAAAGCCTTAGGCCTCGGGCAAAAGACCGGGAAGGTTTTTAGCGATACGGCCGGCCACTGGGCAAAAGACGATATTGCCACAGCGGCTGCTCATGGTATTGTAAGCGGTTACAGCGCCGCCTCCGCTTCTTTCGGACCCAATGATAAGATTACCCGTGAACAGATGGCGGTTATGATCGTCAAGGCTGCGAACCCCGCTAATAGCGAACAAATGCTGATCCCGATCTTTTCCGACAGCGCTGGAATTTCCGAGTGGGCAGGGGAGGCAGTCGCGGCAGCGGCAAAAGCAGGGCTGCTCAACGGTTACCCCGACGGAACTTTCCGGCCCCAGGGCTTGGCCACCCGGGCCGAGGCTGCCACCGTGATCATTAAAGCCATAGAATAGCCTGGGAGCCCAGCCTCCATAAATAAATTATGGAATTGCCCGGGGAAGGTTTCCCCCTCCGAACTTTGTTTTCGGAGGGGGGACTGTTGCTATTTAAGGATGCTCCTCTGCATACTATTAAATTAGAAGCTGAAAATTTGTTAATGAGGTGAATCTGGTGGACGAAATTTGCATGGAGCCGATCGGCATAGTAAGGAACGGCACGGGTGATATTTATGCCATGTCCGGGGAAGGGGAAGGCGTCATCATCGAGGTAAAGCCCAAGTATGCGCCGGCACTGCAGCGCATCGGGGAAAATTCCCATATCTGGGTTATCTGCTGGTTTGACAGGGCTGACCGCACTCTTTTGCAGACCATGCCGCGCATCATGGAGCCGGAGCCTGTGGATTTTGGCGTCTTTGCCCTGCGTTGTTTTTCCCGGCCCAACCCCATCGCCATGACCCCCGTTGCCTTGCAAAGGGTGGAGGGCAACCTGCTCTATGTCACCGGACTGGATGCCCTCGAGGGCACGCCGGTGCTGGATATCAAACCCTATTTTGAACAGGACAGCATTTTCTCACCCCGCACCAGCTATGTCAAACCGAAGAAAGAGGATGTGCGTCGGGGGCTCATGCACAAGATGGCTTACCGCCACCACAAAGCGGAATCCTCCGCTCTTGAGCTGGGCCTGCGCATCTGTCTGCAGGCCGAAACATATCTGGGGCATCTGTTTGACGAGGCAATTTTTGTCAAAGTGAAAGGTTCAAGGGAGCTGGCCGATGTGATTCAGGGGATAACCAGGGCCCGGCTGGCCAATCCGCCTCGTTTTACTTTTATCGAAGCCGATACGGATGAAGCGGTTTTTACCAAAGAGGCCGGGCGGCTTAAATTTACAGTCCGTAAACGATTCGCCCCGGATGATGATCTGCGGGGCCTGCCTGATAATGAAATATTCACCCTGGAAATAAACTTTTAACTCCGGGGATTGCTGATTTTACATGAATATCCGGCCATCGGTCCGGCCGTCGATCTGCTCATCGGTATAGATTTGGATGCCGATGCCGGGAACATGTTGCAGCGTGTGGGAAATCGGCATTTTCCCTTGTAAAAAATTGGGGGTGGGAGCTATGCAGCCGGGAGCAGAACATCGGACGATCAAGAAATATTATCTATCCAACCGCGATCTGTTAATCATTGCTATTTTAAGCGGGATCGGCGGGGTGATGAGCACCTATATCGGCTACCTGGGGAATT
>CAZAQM010000143.1:0-5277 GCA_964487385.1 uncultured Dethiobacter sp. | reverse complement strand
CTCTTCATTTTACCATGAATGTTCGATTGCATCAAGTATGCAAGCTTTCCGACAGCCCCGCTGCCCGTTCCGAAAGGATGATTTATGGGCTAATCCTGGAAATTTAATCCACCTTGGCAACAAGCGTCACCCGGTAGCAGAAGCCTCACAGCAAGATCCTTATTGTTGAATTCGCAATGTAATCTATAAATCCTCTCTTGGGGGAATAAAAAAGAGAAAAACACCCGCTTTATGGTATGTTTCTTCATTTGAAAACATTTCCACGCGGGTATTTTTCCTTTTTGTTTTGAAAAAAAATGGTCGGATGCCATTTCCAAGGCTCCTGAGCAGGACGCTCAATCAAGCCCGGCGCGAAAAATTATAAGTCAAATGTCTGCTGATCTCGCGCAAACACCTTGCAGATTGAGTTTATGCAGTAGAATCATTTTTTAATATCTTCTTAAATTGATTTAATGGCAGCCTCTTTTTGGACAATATATTTCCTGCGGAGTTCCGGCTTATCTATTTTTCCGGTGGCATTGCGGATAACATTATTAAAGATAACCCGCTCAGGCCATTTGAATTTTGCCAATCCATGTTGGGCACAAAAATCGACGACCTCTTTTCCCTCCATGGTTTCACCCGGGTGAAGCTGCACGATGGCCATCGCTATCTCAACCAGGCGTTCATGGGGATAGCCTATTACCGCCACATCAGCAATCTTTGCATGGCGCCTGAGAACATCTTCGATCTCCACTGGAAAAATGTTTTCCCCACCCCGAATGATGAGATCCTTTTTCCTGTCCACGATATAAATATAACCTTCCTCATCAGCCTTGACCAGGTCCCCGGTGAAAAGCCAGCCATCCCGAATGGTAGCGGCAGTCATTTCCGGGTTTCTGAAATATTCTTTCATGTTCCTCGTCCCACGCAGGACCAGTTCGCCAACTTCTCCCACAGGTACATCCTTTCCATCTTCATCTACGATCCTGGTCTCGGTATTGAAGGTAGGTTTGCCGATGGAACCGGGTTTGGTTAATATATCTTCGTCAAAAAGATTGATCAACCCTCCGCCTCCACCCTCGGTAATACCGTAAATGTTGCCGGTTTTAAAAGACAAGAGCTCTTTTATATCCTTAAAAAGAGCAAAGGGAACAGGCTGGGCACCAATAACGATGCTGCCGGTAACATGAGAAAAATCGTACTTGGAGATATCGATAAGGCCTTTTTTAATCGCATTGATAGAATCAGACATGGTTGGAACGGTAATCCAGCCGTTGTTGACCCCCTCGCCGCAGATCGTATCCAGTAAATATTTTGGATCCCCGAGTTCAAGGAGGATAACAATTTTGCCGCCGGCAAGGTAGGAAGGAAATGACAGAAAGAAACTCCCGCTGTGGTAAAAAGGATGTGGCGCCAGGTAGACAGTTTCATGGCCTTCACAATAAGTAAGGGCATTCCCGATTCCGATCTGGTAGAGGGTATCATGGGATTGGCAGACAGGCTTTGGGGGACCGGTTGTGCCGGAGGTAAACATGAGTTCTGCCGGTGCGTCTTTTCCCACATCAATAAGAATATCAGCGGGATCGCCCTCTTTGATGATATCGCTATAGGAAACCATCCCCTGGGGAACATTGTCTCCCAGGCAAATATAGGAAGTGACACTTGTCAGATCGTTTTTTATGGGTTCCACCTTGGGTAAAAAACCATCGCTCAAGATGAAGGCCCTGGGATCGCATGCTTCAGCAGCATGTTTAATGTCGGCGCTGGCAAAACGAAAATTAAGGGGGACAGCAGTGGCCCCAACTCTTAAAATGGCATGGAATGTTATAATCCATTCCAGGCTGTTCATCTGCAGGTGAAGGATGAAGTCACCTTTCCTTATTCCCAATTTATGGCGCAGATAATTGGCCACCTTATTTGTCTCTTCATTAAACTGTCTCCATGTCAGTGCCCTTCTTATCCCCTGGGATGGCCTGAGCTCCACAAGAAATTCCTTATCAGGGTACCTCCTGGCATTAATAATGCCATATTTTGCAAAGTTCATTTTTTAAACCTCCCTGGTTAATTTTGCTGCCTTACGGAGAAGTATCACAGGCCCTCCCGGCATGAAATGCCTTTTCATTAAGATCCAAAAACTTTTCGGGCACCTGGTCCCGGATAACTTCCAGCCAGGTTTCCTCTTCGCCGCCAATGATCCTGGAAAGCGCACCGAGGAGGACCACCCCGGCTGCAGCAGGATTACCAAGTTTTGTGGCCGTAGCGGTCCCATCGATCCAGACCACCCGACCACCGGCAGCCTTTAAAAGCAATTCAATCTCCTCTTCGGAGGGATAATCTGCTTTGCCTAAATTTACCGCCAATGGCGGTATCTGGTAACGGTTAACCACCACAACGGTCCCTTCCTGCAAATATACCGGCCAGCGGGCTGCTTCCAGCGCTTCGAAACCTAAAAGAAAATCCGCATGGCCTTGCTCCACCAGCGGTGCATAAACCTTCTCACCCCAGCGAACATGGCTTTCCACTGTACCCCCCCTCTGGGCCATGCCGTGAACTTCTGATTTTTTTACCTCATATCCCAGTTTTTGGCCTACCTCCGCCAATATATTGCTGGCCAGGATGGTGCCCTGGCCACCTACCCCAGCCATTAAAATATCTATTTTTTCCATCCCTTTTGTCCTCCTTTTTCTATTGTTTTATGATAGCCCCGGAGGGGCAGACCTGGATGCAGAGGCCGCAGCCATTGCAAAGCAGCGGATCGATGGCTACATGATCCTCTTCCTGTATGAGGGGGGAACAGCCTATTTCCAGACAGGATCCGCAGTTGACACAAAGATCCGCGTCCACCTGGGGAGGAGTATTTTTTTGCTTGGTGTAAAGAACGCAGGGACGCCTGGCGATGATTACCGAAGGCTTGCCGCTTTCCAGATGGTCCTCCAACGTTTGAGCCAGGACTGCAAGATCATAGGGATCACAGATGTCCACTTTTTTAAAGCCAAGGCTTTTTACCAGCAGTTCCAAATCAACTGCCTGAGTAGCCTTTTGCTGCAGGGTAATTCCCGTACCCGGATGCTGCTGGTGCCCGGTCATTGCCGTGACGCTGTTGTCGGCAATAACGACAGTGACATTGCTTTGATTATAAAGTATGTTGATAAGCGGATGTATCCCCGAATGAAAGAAAGTGGAATCACCGATGACAGCAATAATGCGATCCCTCACCCCGGCCCTGGCAATGCCGTGGGCAACGCCGATGCTGGCACCCATACATCCGGTGGTATGCATGGCGTTCAGGGGCGGTGCAAAGCCCAGGGTGTAGCAGCCGATATCTCCTAAAACCAGTGCTCCGGATTGGCGAAAGAGATGGAACATGCCGCGATGTCCGCAGCCCGGGCAGAGGATGGGGGGACGAATGGGCAGCTCTGCAGCCTTAGCGGCTGCAGCGGCAGCATCCCCGGAAGCTGCCGGGACCCTGGTAAGGCCGCTGGAGGCTGCACACTGGCGGATAAGTGCCGGGCTGAATTCACCGGTGATGGGGAAGATCTCCTTGCCCTTTGCCTCAATGCCCATGAGCCGGATCTGTTCCTCAAAAAAGGGATCGAGTTCCTCGATGACGACAACTGCTTTTACACGGGAGGCAAACCGGCGAATAAGCTTTTCCGGCAGGGGATAAACCATGCCGAGCTTTAAAAAAGTGGCATGGGGGAAGACCTCCCGGGCATACTGGTAGACTGAGCCAGCGGCAACAATGCCCAACTCGTCATCGCCGGGCTCAATACAGTTAATAGGGGTAGCTTCAGCATATTCGGCGAGTTTTTTGAGGCGCTCCTCGATAACGGGGTGGCGCCGCCGTGCATTGGCGGGAACCATAACAAATTTTTGCGCGTTTCTTTCGTAAAATTCCAAGGCCTCGGGTGAGGCCGTGGTAGCCTTATCCAAGACTTCCACAGCGGATGATGAATGAGAAAGGCGTGTAACTGTGCGCAGCATAACGGGTGTATCAAAAGTTTCGCTCATTTCCAGGGCAATAGCAACAAATTGTTTGGCTTCTTCGCTATCGGCCGGTTCGAGCATGGGCAATTTGGCAAATTTGGCATAGTTGCGATTATCCTGTTCATTCTGTGAACTGTGCATGCCGGGATCATCGGAAGTAACGATTACAAGACCGCCTTTGAGTCCTGTGTAGACGGCATAGAATAATGAATCGGCCGCTACGTTGACACCGACATGTTTCATGGAAACGAGGGCCCTGGCACCAGCATAGGCGGCACCAATCCCTACATCCAGGGCAACTTTTTCATTAGGTGCCCACTCAGCAGTTACCCCGGGGTACCTGGCAAAGCTTTCCATAATCTCCGTACTGGGCGTTCCGGGATAAGCCGCACCCACCCGCACACCGCTTAAATAGGCGCCGTATGCGATTGCTTCGTTGCCTGTCATCAAATTTTTCAATATAGGATCCCCTTTCCAATGATAATAAAAAAAGTGTTTATGCATTCATAAGGGACGAAAGCAATAAACACCTCGGCTAAAAAAAAGCCTGAACATAAAATCCGCCCCCAAGGGGCGGATTATCTTCCGCGGTACCACCCTAGTTGACCGGCATAAAATGCCAGTCCTCTTTGGCATCCTTCTCAAGGATAACGGGAGAGAACCCGTCGGCGACCTACTTTCCCCAAGGGGTTTCAATCGGAAGCTCCGGAGCGAACTTCACCTGGTTCCTTCCGAGGGGGCTTGCAGCCCATGGCCCCGCCTCTCTGTAGGAAGTACTCCCAGCCTACTTTTCTCCTTCAAAGCCTTTAACCTATTTACTTATTAAGACTTATTCTATAATACATTTGGAAAATATGCAAGAGAAAATTTTACCACTCAGTGTAGTTATTCTGTGATAATGTCATGTTGAATTATTCCAGTAAAATGTCACCTGTGAAGGAAGAAACATTTATCATGACCCAGCGGGGCATTACCAGTTTAAGGGTAATTGGCCTCAAGCACCGGGCATCTAAACCAGCCAATCAAATAAGGATATAACCGCCACTTAACAAAAAATACCTTTATGCAGCGTTAATGTCGAGGCTATACCAGCCAAAGCCCCCGTCCCCGCGGTTGTCCATTAAATAAATTTTACCATAAGAAGAATCCCTAAAACAGCCCTCGGCCTTTTTTTCTCTCTTTTTTTTTACACTAGATTCCTATTTGTTCTAATTATGCTAAAATTAGATCAGCCATTCCATTAGAAGGAGGTGCAGGAAACTATGAAAAATGCTATTCCCGCCGAAATTATTGATATCGTTCTCGAGG